>NZ_CP066203.1:2100000-2371269 GCF_017310545.1 Methylacidimicrobium sp. B4 | reverse complement strand
GGCCGTCGTGAGCGTTCCCGGACCCGTCAGGCTCCCGCCATTGAACTGTGTATAGTTTGCCATCACGTTCGTTCCGAGCGTGAACAGATTGGCTGGATTCGGCCCGGATTGAAAAAACACACTCGCCAATCCGGCGCCGTTCGGAGTCGTCACGCTGCCGCCCAGGAAGGCGTTGCCGGTCAAGCTCGCAACCACCAGTTCCGCCTCCCTGCCAAAGATGATCGATCCGTCGCTAAAGACTCCGCCGCCGGGATTCGGCCCCACATGGTTCGGGTTGGAGGCCTTGAGCACCACGAGGCTGATCAGGCCAGACGCAGCTATCGTGCCATGGTTGATCACGGCACCGCCCACTCCGGTAAAGAGCGGAAGACTCACGTTACCCGCCCAAAGCTCAACCCCGCCCGTGTTGGAGATCGTCGCTCCGGCGTTGTTGATGATCGTCCCTGGAAGTTGGACAAAGAGCGGCGTGGTGGAGAAGTTGATGGCGATCGTCCCGTTGTTCACCAGGCCGCCATAGGCAAGAGGGGCCGATGTATTGCCGTAGAAGTTGACCCGACCCAAGGAGGCCCCGGAAGCCAAGCTGGACTTGATCGTCCCGTTGTTAGTGAGCGTCCCCGTCCATTGGAGCGTGGGCTGGCCACCGTTGCCGTTACTGATGAGCGCGTTTGGGTACCCTGATAACCCGCCGAGCACGCCGTTATTGACCATGTTCCCGTTAGCGAGAACCGTCAGGCCCGTCATGTTATACGGGTTCGCTGAGGTGCCCAAATTGAGAGTCACGGTCGTCGGCCCGGACGCGGAAGGCGTTGGGCTCCCCGCAGCGTCGCTCGCAGTGTACGTCGGGGCGGTACTAGGAGTCGCGCTAACGGTGCCACCCACTCCCCCAACGACGGTCACGTTGCTCGTTTTGATTTTAAAATAGGCTCCCGAAGCAGTCGGGATCGGCGAGACGTTCACCGCTCCCGAGCCCGCAAGCAGGACGAAGCCACCCACCCCTTGCAGGTTGCCCTGCACGGTCAAGTTCCCCCCTTGCACAAAGCTCACCGGGATGGTGCCGTTGCTGGCGAACTGCGCTGCATTGACGGTCGCGGCGATCAGGCCCAAGCCCGCCGAGGACGTGATGGTCGCGTTCGGTCCCACCGTGATCCCGTTCGCGTTGGCGACGAAGACGGGGGCATTCCCTGTCACGCCCATGGTGCCAAGGATCTGCGACGGGCTCCCCGTCACGTCGACGTTGAGCAACGAATTACCCCCGGTTGCTATGGTGAGGTTCGCACTTCCGCCGATGTTGAAGCCCCCGGGCTGGTTAGTCCCGATAGTTCCGCCGCTATTGCCCCAGTTGATCACCGTGTTGCTCGCAGTGACGGTGATGGTTCCGCCGCCGGTGTTTCCATAGCTGCCGGTAGCGCCACCGGCGATCACATCGCCATGCCCCGGAAGCTGCAACGGCGCAACGACCGTCGCCCGAGCTGAAACCAATCCCAGCGCAAGCCCCGCGCAGGCGGCTGTCGCCAGCAGCGCCCGCGGTGCCGAGAGATAAACCTTTGTTTTCCTCTTCATCTTCCCCTTGGTTGTAAGCTTTGGCATGCCTCGTCCCGTCCTTCTGCCTCACTAATTGGTCGCATGCCGCTTGGCCCAGCCACCCGGGGCGCTCGCTCAAGGGGATTGTATCATCCCGCTACCTCTGGGTTTGATCAAGTTTGATTTGCGAAAAAATAGTCGCGCCCGTCATTGCCCAGAACGCGCTCGGTTGCGTTGCAGGTAGCGCGCCCGGCCTTGTGAGGCGTTATGCGCAGGGGACGGCCCGCATCCTTGCCCGCCTCCCGGACGCAAGCAACTCGGAGGACAGGAGGAACATCCTCGCCAGACAAAACTTGTTTAGCCCCTTGGCGCCTCCTAGCCCTCTCCCGCTTGAAGGAACGCGGGTTGCAGCCGAGCAAGCCGGGAAGGGAAGCCGAAGCCCCCCCTTCGCGGAATCCCCAGATTCCTTTCGCTACACCCTTAAGCGAAGTTGGGGCGCATAGGGAGGGGCGCGGGATCCGCAGTGACTGTAAAGTTGGAAGGCGAGCCTGACGCCAGCCACCCCGTAGATCGTCGGCTTGGGTTTGCGACACCTTATGTCGCCCATGTCCAGCGCGTCTTGTAATCAAAAACCCAGCAGGTTGACCGCTCCAGGAAATTGACCGGGGTGCCTATGAGGGCGCGCGCCTGAGCAAACACAGCTTTTCGCCAGGGTAGCTCATCCGGCGAAAGAGGTATTTCGGATTTCAGACCGAAGACATGATCCAGCGGATCAGTCATCGCCACTGACGGACCCTGCACGCGGCGATGGTCATGGCGATCTCTGGCAGCCTCTTGCGGCCGCAATTCCTCTGCCCATCCAAGTCGCGGGTTTCCTTACCGAGATTTTACGAAACTGACACTCTGCTTCCCCGAGAGAAAGAAATACGAAAATTCGATGCTGGACGAGGTAAAGAAGCATGAGTCTCTCTGGCAGCGAGAGAGCCTCCGCGCGTACCAGCGATCAAGCTATGCCAGAGTGTTTTCGATCTGGAACGCTTCACCAAGCTGACCCTAAGTGACACTCTCAACCCACCAAAGCGAGTGAGCTTCCCGCCAAGACTCGCGGTTTGTAGGCCATTCCAGAACGTCCGATGCGCCGCTGCGGCGCTTGATTGCGCGATTGAACTGGGCAACTTTCTCCTCTGTCGGGCTACCACTCTTCCCGATCAGCCGGTTGTTTATTCCGGAAGCCCGCTCCGCGATTCTTTCGCCTCTGTCCGCCCTTTGCAAATAATGGATTACTAGCGGCCTGAGACCCTCTTTAAGGAGGAGGATGCGCAAACGTTATGTGTTATTCACCTGAACCATATGTGATAATCAGGGAAATGCATTGGGTGCTTTCATCCCACCTCAAAGAAAATGGGATTCGCGCGCCACTTTCTAAACATGCCCCTGAAGGCTAAAGAGGCGCCAGCGGTCGGGGATCTGCAGGACCTCGGTCCGAAGATCGGATTGCCCCAGCCGGTAGGCCATGTCGAGCCGCGCATCCAGGTTCCGGGCGAGGCGCGCCTGCGGGCCGACG
Source organism: Methylacidimicrobium sp. B4 (assembly GCF_017310545.1). NCBI lineage: Bacteria > Pseudomonadati > Verrucomicrobiota > Methylacidimicrobium > Methylacidimicrobium sp. B4. The sequence continues at coordinate 2,368,184 of NZ_CP066203.1, read as the reverse complement.
GAGAGATAGAGCTGGTTCCCCTGATCTGAATAAGAACCATCGTCGAGCCCTGGCAGATATTTGGCATCCTGGTAGTTGGCGCCGATCCGAAAGGCCGTCGCGTCCGAAAGCTCCTGCTTCCATTCGGTGAAGAGGGACTGGATCGACTCCTGCCCTCCGCCTCCGGCAAATGCGAGCTGTGATGCCCCAACTCCCACGTTCCAAGACTGGCCAGAGGTCGGCTCCAGGCGGACACCGGTTCCGAATTCGGGTCCGCTCGCTCCATAGGAGCCGGTGATCTCGGTCCCCTCGTTCCACTGCAGCGAGCTCTTCCCCCACAGGGAGAGCGGAAGCGCGCCTAGGCGCTGCTCAAGGCTGAGCCCCCAGTCTCCCCCCTGTTGGATGGCCTGAAAGCGGCTAAGGCCCACCACGGAACGACGGCTCCCCCGCTGCTGGGCGAAGCTCAAGGCGCATTGTGTCCCGGCGGAAGGCCGGTATTGAAGGTTGGCTCCCGAAGAGCTGTTTTGAGCGAAGGAGCTCTGCCAGTAATTTTCCAGCCATCCGTCCTGCCACCAGCCGGTCGCCTCCACCTTGCGGCTTGGCTTCCACGCCATCTCCACACGACCGGTCGTGTCGAGGTTGTCACTGATCCCACAATTTGAGCCCGCTTCCCCGCTCGTGAGCTGTTGAACACGCTGATAGCCCACCTCCGGGATCAGGCGTAAAGAGAGAGCTTACAACGGCCGCTGCTCCACCCGCCCGTAGGCACCCTCCTCCCATTGGGAAAAGCCCGAAGGGTTGTAGGAGGAAGAAGAAGAAATTGCGGGACTCACCGTGGTGGCCAGGGATTCGCGCAGTGACGAACCAGCGAAAATCATCGGCTGCTTGATCGCATTCCGGAGTTGTTCCGCCGCCCTGCCAGTTGGCTCCTCCTCTTCTTGGGTGATGATGGGTTGAGCAAGCAAGGAAGCGGCGAGCAGAAAAGCGCAGAGCCAAGCGACGAGCTATCTCATTACTCGGATCGTAACAAAGTCAGGCGGTGACGGCAACCCGCGGACCCTCGCCCCGCTACCGCCCCTGGCGTGTCAGGACGAGGCCGCGGTAGCAATCGACTCGCGCCATCCAGGGTGGGGGAATGACCGTCGTTCCGCTGTACTCGAGGAGGACGGCTGGCCCGGCAATCCGGTTTCCCGGAAGGAGCCGCTCTCTCTGGTAGAAGCGGGTTGGGTAAGGCAAGCCCGAGAACCAGACCGGTCGCTCGTAGAGCAGGCTATCCTCGCTCGGTTCGGGCCCCATCTCCTCCTCGGGAGCAAGGGAGGGCTTGCGAGGGATGCCGCGGGCCACCACTCGCAGTGCCACGATCTCGGTCTTTCTTCCCCAGTCCGCGTAACCATACCGGAGCTCGTGCGTGCGATGAAACTGGCTGCCATACTCTGTGGAGTACGGAACGGTCAGCTCGAATCCCTGCCCGACGTAGCGCATGTCGAGAAAGAAGGCGAGCGCCCGTTCGGCCTTCGCAAAGCCCTCGGCGGCCAATTCTTCTTCCGCCCGGGCCGCCAGCCGGTCGAAGATCCGCTCGAGATCCTCTTCTTCGGTCCGCTCCTGCGGCCGGAGCAGCGTCTCGACGTAGTCTCTGGCAAAATCCGAAAAGAGACCGCCAAGCGCCGAAAAGAGACCCGGATCCCGCGGAATGAGAGCCTGGGAGATCTCCAAGGCGTCGGCGAGATCGCACGCATGCTGGCCGCCGGCTCCGCCGTAAGCGAGAAGGGGAAAATCGCGCGGATCTCTCCCGCTCTCCGCGGAGACGAGCTGAATGGCCCGAGCCATGCGGACATTGATCACATCCAGGATCCCTTGCGCCAACCTCTCCACCGGGTGGTCTTCCTCCGCTGGACCGCTCCAGAGCGGGGCCAGACGATCCCGCCAAAACCGGAAGAAACATTCCCGGGTCCGCGCCCCATCCAAACTCATCTGCCCGCCCAGCAGCCCTCCTGAGCCGAAGCGTCCGAGGACCAGATGCGCGTCGGTTACGGTAATTCCCTCTCCCCGGCCGTAGCAGACAGGCCCGGGGTCGGCGCCGGCGCTCTCGGGACCTACCCGGAGGGCGCCGCCCGCGTCGACACGGGCAATGGAGCCTCCACCAGCGGCGACCGTCTGAATGGGGAGAAGCGGGATCCCGATCGGATAGCCGCCGATGCTGCCGCCGCGGTGGGGAAGCTCGCGCTCCCCTACGAGGCAGACATCGGTCGAGGTGCCTCCCATGTCAAACGCGATGACTCGCGGGAAACCCACCAGCCTTCCCCAGGCGGCGGCGGCGACCACCCCTCCCGCCGGTCCGGAGAGTACCGTCTGCACGGGTTGCTCCCCCGCCCGCTTCGCGGACATCGCTCCTCCGTTTGAGCGCATCACCCAGAGAGAGACCGATCTTGGGCCATCGCTTCCTCCGCTCTCGGCCAGGCTCCCGACACCTTCTTCGGCGCGGCCCAGATACCGGCGCAACACCGGCGCGATGTAGGCGTTGAGAACGGTCGTCGACGTCCTCTCGTATTCGCGATGCTCGGGCAGCACCTGGCAGGAAAGAGAAATGGGCAGGTCCAGATTCCGGAGCAGCCTCCCGGTCTCCTCTTCGTGCCGCGGATGAGCAAAGGAGAAGAGGTAGACGACCGCGACGCTCTCCACTCCGGCTTCCCGGAGGCGCTTCTCGATCTCCCGCACCGCCGACGAATCGAGCGGCAGCAGGACCTCGCCGCGCACCCCCACCCGCTCGGGTACGCCCCAACGCCACTCGGGCGGAACCAGAGGGACTGGCTTGGACGGCCCCAGATCGTAGAGCCGCGGCCGATTCTGCCGTCCGATCTCGAGCAGATCCTCGAAGCCCTCGGTCGTCAAAAGGGCGGTGAGCGCCCCCTTCCGCTCCAAGATTGCATTGGTGCCGACCGTGGTACCGTGCACGACCTCGATCCGGCCGGGATCCCGCTCCTTGAGGAGGCCGCGAATCCCCTCCAGGAGAGCCTCTTCGGGAGCGTGCGGAGTCGAGGGCAGCTTCCGGCACAGGAGCCGCCCGTCCCAAAGAGCGACAAAATCGGTGAAGGTCCCGCCCGTGTCCACGGCGATCCGAAAAAGACGACTCCCGGAGCCCGCCAAAAGAGCCGCCGAAGCGGTGCCCCCGAGGAGGCGGGCGACATTCTTCCCCCGATCCGAGAGGGTCGAGCCCTCCCCGCCGCCCGCTCTTGGTTTTGCCATTTGCCTGATCTTCCGGTAGAAGTTCCCGACGAACATAACAGGAAGCCTCGATCCATGCCTAGCCAGGAACCCCCTCGACCCCCTTGCCTCTCCCCCGATGAGCTCCTCGGCTTTTTGCGCGACCCACGCTCCTATCCCCACCCTCCCGAGCGGGTCGCCTTTCTCCAGACCCATGCGTCCTACGTCTTCGTCGTCCCGCCCTACGTCTACAAGGTCAAGAAGCCGGTCAACTTTGGCTTTCTCGACTACTCGACCCTCGAACGGCGGAAGCACTTCTGCGAGCAGGAAGTCGCCTTGAACCGGGAGCTCTGCCCCGAAGCCTACCTGGACGTGATCCCGATCGTCCGGAAGAACGGCTCGCTCCGCTTCGCGGGGGAGGGAGAGCCTGTCGAATATGCGGTGCGGATGGCCCAGCTTTCCGAGGAGTTCTTTGCCAAGCGCCTCCTCCTCCAGGGGCGGTTCGGCCACCGCGAGCTCGACCGGGTCGCCGAGCGGCTGGCCGCGTTCTATCGAGGACAGCGGCCGCAGCCATCGGTTCTCGATTGGGGCCGGGTCGACAAGCTGCGAATCACCTCCGACGAGAACTTTGCCCAGACCGAGGGGGATATCGGCAGGACGATCGACCGGACGACCTGGGAGACGCTCCGCTTCTTCACCGATGAGTTCTATCGGCAGCGCGCCGCGCTCTTCGAGGAGCGGGTGCGCAAAGGATGGATCAAGAGCGGCCATGGCGACCTCCACCTCGAGCACATCCACATTTCGCCCGCAGCCCTCTGCATCTACGACCGGATCGAGTTCAACGACCGCTTCCGCTCGGTCGATGTCGCGAGCGACGCGGCCTTTCTGGCGATGGACCTCGCCTTCCAGGGCCACCTGGACCTGGGCCGCTACTTCCTCGAGGAGATGGCGCGGCGGCTCGACGATCCAGAGATGCTCGAGCTGACCGACTTCTACTGCTGCCAGCGGGCCTATGTCCGCGGCAAGGTCGAATCGATGACCGCCCGCGATCCGCTGGTTCCGCAGGAGGCGCAAGAGGCCTGCCGGCGGCGCGCCCGGCGCTACTTTGCCCTCGGGCTCCGCTATGCCACGGTCGGCTCCCGACCGGCCATCCTTGCAGTGATGGGCCGGATCGGATCTGGCAAGACAAGCCTGGCGGCCGGGCTCGCCGACACTCTTGGCTGGAAGCTTCTCTCCTCGGATCCGCTTCGCAAGGAGCTCGCCGGGCTCCCCGCCGAAGGAAGGCCAAGCGAAGAGGTACGGTCCTGGCTCTACTCCCCGGAGTTCTCCGAGAAGACCTACCGGGAGCTGCTCCGGCGCGCCGAAGAGATTCTCCGGACGGATTCAGGCGCTCTTCTCGATGCCACCTTCTCCCGTCGGGAGGAGCGGAGGCGGCTTCAGGAGCTCTGCCGGCAAGCGGGAGCCGACCTCCTCTTCCTGGAGGCGCAAGCCGGAGAAGCCGACCGGAAGGATCGGCTTTTGGCACGGGAGAAGGAACCGGGGATGGTCTCCGACGCTCGACTGGAGAACCTCGCCTCTCTCGACCAGCAGTTTGAGCCACCCGACGAACTGTCCAAGGAGGCACACCTCGTGATCCCCTGCCGGGAGCATCCAGACGCCGCCGTTTCCAGCGCCCTTCAGGCGCTAGCCGCCCGAAAGGCCGCCCCTCACCCCTGATTGCGTTCGGCTCACTCCCGTTGGGAACCAGATGCCCGCGGGGTAGGGTGCCGGTTGCCCTCCATCGGTGTCTCCCCGCGTCAGGGCCGCGTGGGCTGGTCGGCCCGGACGACCCCACAGGAAGACGAGATAGACGAAGGCACCCAATGCCATCCAGGCCAGGAACCAGACCAGGGTTCTGCGGCTCAGGTTGGTCATCAGGTAGCCGCAAAATCCGATCGCGGCCAAGGCGCTCCACGGCATGGCCGGGACCTGGAACGGCCGTCGCAGCCCGGGCCTCTTCTTTCGGAAAACCAGCGCTCCCAGGGCGACGACGATAAAGGCGGCCAGCGCCCCCATGTTGGTCAGCTCCGCGACCGCTTCGATCGGCAGGAAGCCCGCGATTCCCGCAACGAGGGCCCCGATCAGCAGGATCATGCGCGCCGGGGTCCGGGAGACCGGATGAATCTTGCCCAAGGAGCCTGGCAGCAGGCCGTCCCGGCACATGGCGAAGAAGACACGGGACTGCCCGTACATGTTCACCAGGAGCGCGGAGGTAATTCCGGCGATCGCCCCGACGGCCACGAAGTTCGCGGCCACCCGCTCCCCGACCTGGACCAGGGCGAAAGCGACCGGGTCCTTGACGTCGAGAATCCGGTACGGGACGATTCCGGTCAAGACCACGCCCACCAAGATGTAGATCAGGGTGCAGATGACGAGCGATCCCAGGATCCCCAGCGGCAGGTCGCGCTGCGGCTCCTTTGCCTCCTCCGCCGCCGTAGAGACGGCATCGAAGCCGACGTAGGCAAAGAAGATGAGTGCGGCCCCGGTCATCACTCCCTTCCAGCCGAAGGGAAGCAGCGGATGCCAGTTTTGCGGATTGACATGACGCACGGCGACGAGCAGGAAGAGCCCGATCACGAGGAGCTTCACCCCGACGATCCAGTGGTTGAAGCGTGCGCTCTCCCGCGCCCCTGAGGCGAGAACGCCGCTCAGGCCCAGAGCGATCAGCGCCGCTGGAAGGTTGAGCACCCCCCCTTCATGCGGCGCCTTGCCCAAGGAGGCGGGCAGCGAGAGCCCGACTCCCGACAAGAGCTCCTGAAAATAGCCCGACCACCCAATGGCGACGACCCCGCCGGTCAGCAGGTAGGCCAGGATCAGGTTCCACCCCGTCAGCCAGCCCGCGAACTCCCCCATGCTCAGCGAAGCATAGGAGTAGGCACTCCCGGCAGTGGGCACCACCGAAGCGAACTCCGCGTAGCAGAGAGCGGCAAAGAGACAGGCGAGGCCCGCTACCACGAAGGAGAGAGAGAGGCCCGGTCCCGCCGCGGTCGCCGCAGCGACACCGGTGAGGACGAAGATCCCTGCGCCCACGATCGCTCCCACTCCAAGGAGCATCAGATCGAGCGCCGAGAGCGTGCGATGGAGCTCGACGGGCGGCTGCTGCTGGTTGGGTGACTCTCCTCCCGCTGCTCCCCGCGGCTCCATCTTCCCCTTTTCGTTCCCCTGCACGAGAAGCAATCGTCGTACCGAAAGCGATGATTTTCGATCCTTTTTCTCCCAAATCCAGCCTGCTCGCTGCCGTCGATGACCGGCCAGCATGCCCCTTCCAGGCGCACTTCGGATGCGCCAGGTGCGCGGGAAGCTCCCGCCGCTTCGGAGCAGCGGATCGCCGCCGAGCTCCAAAAAACCGAGATTCCCCGCAGACGAGTTCCTTCACCCGAGCCGAATCTTCTCGGGCAAGCCGACTGGGCCAGCTGCGTTTTTCCGGGGACCGGGTCCGCGCGCAAGCCCGATGTCCTAACAAAGAAGATGGACCCTCGTGCAAACGGAACCCAACGCGCCGAAGCCTTCCCATCTCTTCGCCCGGACCGCAGGCATTTTTTCCCTTCTTTTCCTCCTTCTCAGCGCGATAACTCCTCCAAGCCTCAGCCAAGTCGCCCTTCCCGGACCCAATGGTTCGGCAGAGCAAGGGGAGGCGCCAGCGGCGGCCGAGCCCTGCACCGCCTGTCCGCCGCTTCCTCCACCCGGCGCCACTGGCGCATCGCCGCCGACAGCTTCCGTCAACGCCGCTTCCCCAGCCGGATCGGGACCCGGGTCCGCAAGCGCGCCAGCGGCGGATGCGACGCCCGCAGAGGCCGATGCAGCAGCAAATGTCCGCAAAGCTCCCTGGTTTGCACCGCCAAAAACCCCCTCTCCCGCCGATGCGGAAGACAAGCAAGCCTGGAACTGGCTCAATCAGGCGGGAATCCGGGTGATTCTATTGGGGGAAGTTCACCACGATTCCGAGATGATCCACCGCGAGCAAAACTTCCTTGCTTTATCCTATGGACATGGGGTCCGCACCGTGGTGGTCGAGTATCCTAAGGACAAGCAGCCACTGCTTGACCGCTACCTCAACGATCCTAGCTATGCGAATATGTCCGCTGCGCTCTTTGCGGGGACGTTTGAGTCGGTCGGGATGAAGCCCGAAATTAAAACGCAAGAGGTCGCTTGGCTTGCGAAGCGGAATGAAGCCATCGATGCGAACCCAAGGCAGGCGCAAATAACTTTTAAACTAGACGACGATGAGCTTGCGCTGCTTCAAGCCAACCTGCGGATGGCGCGCGGTTGGCTCGTTGCCCATCGGATGGGGATTGCGGTGAAGGCCGGAGACCTCCCTTTTACCATCGGGCTAGACACGAAGACCGGAAAGCTCATTACGCAGAATCCCACCTCCGAACAGGTATCGGCCTATGCGCTGAGCGGACGGGGAATGAAGAGCCGCAACGAGTCGTTCGCGCAGGTGGCCGACGCGAGCGCCGCCCGTGGCCGGGTCGTGGTGATCATTGGAGGGATCCACACGGGCTACCTCCCCAATGAGCAGATGCCGGGAGCCAACCCGAACGAGACCTATCCGGGACTCAACTATCTTTTGGAAACCAAGCATCACCGGCCATCCGTTGCTATTGTCCAAAGCAAGATTAGCCCGCAGGGCTTCCTAGCGCTATCGGCCGCCCTTCGCAACCTCAGCGGTGTGACTCCCGAACAGTTCAACCAGCAAATAGGCGATGCCCTCCGCAAAGACCCGTATCGGTCTCTGACCGACGGGAATCAACCGATCGAAAAGAGCCTGCGCGATTCATTCCAGCAAAGGGAGCGTTGGCTACAAGATACACAACCACCAGCGCAGGAGAAAAAACCCGAGTAAACGAGTACGCAAGGAAACACCAATGCAAAGGATCTTTTACAATCGCTTCTTTCGCCTCACCCTCCTCTTCGGGTTGGCCAGCAGTGCGATGGCCCAGGAGAAACCCGCCTCTTCTCCACCCTCTGCGGAGGTCCAAGCCGTGATCGAAGAGCTCAAAAACCTCCGGATTCCCGAAACGTTCTCCTTCCTCAAGAGAGTCGACCCAACGGTCTTTGCCCAAGCGCTGAAGACACCCGAAGGAGGCTGTGCAATGATGCTCGCTTCCCGTTGGTCGACTCCTTTCCCCGACCTCTCCACCGAAGCCGGAGAGTGGGAGCTCTTTCAGTACCGAGAAAAGCTCTCCCGGGAGTTTGCCCAACTTCCCCGGGCGATCCTCGATCCCCTCGCCTATTGGAGAGTCAAGGTAGTTTGCCCAGAGCTAGATCTACCCGAGGACGAAGAAAAGCAAGTGCTCTCCACTCAGGATGCCTTCCGATCGGGGTTTTTCCTTGAGCGGCTCACCCCAGTCCAGCGGGAAGCCGTCTACGAGCTCCATGATCTTGGCACCGCTATTCATAATCGTGATCCAGGACTCGCTGGAATCCTCAAGGAGGACTACGCGTTCTTCACCCAGTGGGGGCCTGAAAAGCTCCACCAGGTCCTCCAAGGTCGCTGGTCGGCGACCGAGTTCCTCAAGGCTCTGGCGGAGATCTTTTTCGGTGAGGGAGGCGACTGGAAGCTCTCCCGGATGCCGAGCTGGTTTTGGCAAGAGATCGCCGAGTTTACGGAAGGACCCAACGCCTATCCCACCTTTTCCCTGATGGCCATGAGCTCGAGACAAGCCGGCAGTGCCTTCGATGGTGCCCATGAGGCCCTGGTCTTCCTCGCCCGTGCCATGAAAGATGAGCAGATGAGCCGTGCGGTCGACGAAGTCCACGCACGGGTGGATGCCGAATTTGCAGCAGCGCAAAAAGAGGCTGACCATTAAAATCGACCTCTTCCTCCCACTCACCCTCTTCCTAGGGTTGGCCAGCAGCGCGATGGCCCAGGAGAAACCAGCCTCTCCTCCACCCTCTGCGGAGGTCCAAGCCGTGATCGAAGAGCTTCGAACCCTTCGCATTCCGGAAACGCTCTCCTTTCTTAAGCGGGTCGACCCCAAGGTCTTTGCCCAAGCGCTGAAGACGCCCGAAGGGCGATGGGCCATGAACCTCGCCTCCCGCTGGTCGGTCCCTTTCCCCGACCTCTATACCGAAGCCGGAAAGTGGGAGCTCCTGCAGTACCGGGAAAAACTCTCCCGGGAGTTTGCCACGGTTCCCCAAGCCGTCATCGATCCCCTTGCCTATTGGCGGATGAGCTGGTCCCCGGAGTTTCTCAATCTTTCCGACGAGGAGAGGCACGAGATTGTTAATACTGAGGATGCCTTCCGATCGGGGGCTTTCCTCTCGCAGCTTAGCCCGGTGCAGCGGGAAGCCGTCTACGAGCTCCATGATCTTGGCACGGCTATTCATAACCGTCATCCAGGACTCGCTGGAATCCTCAAGGAGCACTACGCGCTCTTCACCCAATGGGGACCGGAAAAGCTCCGTCAGGTTTTGGAAGCGCCCTGGTCCGCAGCCGAGTTCCTCAAGGCCTTTGGTCGGGTTTTCCTCGATCAGGGATGGAAGTGGAAGCTTTCAACGATGCCGAGCTGGTTTTGGCAAGAGATCGCCGAGTTTACGGAAGGACCCAATGCCGCCCCGACCTTCTCCCTGCTGGAGATGGGTTCCATGATGCTGGGTGGCGCCTACATGAACGCGCACATTGGGCTCGTCTTCCTCGCCCGCGCCCTCAAGGACGATCGGATGATGAAAGGGATCGATGCGATCAATGCCCAGTTCGATGCCGACCATCCGGAATTGCAAAAGGCAGTGCGCCATTAGGCGCCACGGGCGACGAGGCCACGGTTCTTGAGGCAACCGGTGCCAGGGACAGAGAGTTGCGCTAGCTCATCACCCAGAGTCCCACCCGAGAAGAGCTCCTGGTCTATGCGTACAGTCCGGAGGGAATGACCAGGCGCAACGAGTCAATCAGCGCCACGGCCGCTCCCTATGTCGCGCATGGCCGCGTGCTGGTGTTTGCCGGGTGCGACCACAGCGGTCTCCTGCCCAAGGAGCACTTCCTGGCCGCCGCCCCAGACGAGACCGATCCTGGACTCCACTCCCTCTTCGCAACCCAGCACCACCTGCCTTCGATCGCCCTTGCCCAAGACCAGATCAGCCCCCAGGGATACCTCGCCCAATCGACCTCGCGTCCCGTTGGTCGGTTCCGTTCCCCGATCTCTCCGCCGAAGCGGGAGAGGAACGGTCTTTCGGAGAGCCGCGGCCGACCCTGGCGCCCGCCTCAAGCGCATCCGGCGGGTGCAGGCGGGAGATTGGCTTTGCTTATGAGAGCTCCCAATGCCTTCTTCATCCGGTCGTTGGCGGCGCTCTTGCCGTAGAGCCTCTCACCCAGGGAGAGGATGACCTCCTCTAGATCGCGGACCTTGTCGTCGGTCCTCTCCTCCGAATCGACAACCAGCACCGATCGACCCTGCGCGGCCAAGGCCGCCTCGACCTGCTCGAATCCCAAGCGCATCAACCGGTCCCGGTGCTCGACGAGAATGGTGCCGATCTTGGGATCGCGCAAAAGCCGCAAGAGCCCCTTGCGCTGGCCATCCATTCCCGAGCCCACCTCCTTGACGGCCTCGACGATCGATAACCGCCTGGCAAGGGCGAACTCCGTCAGCCGCGCCAACTGCCGGTCCAGATCCCCCTTCTGGTCGGCGCTGGAGACGCGGGCGTAGAGGGCCACGCTGCTGGGCTGCCTCTCCTCCGCATGCACGATCACCGTCCCGGTCGGCAGCTGCTCGGCCGGCACGGGCAGCTTCCCGTCCTTCCACATCCGCCAAGCCGTCTTGTAGCAAAGGCCCTGCTGTCTCGCCCAGACACTCAGCTTCATGGAAAACAAATCCCATATGAGTTGATTGATGTCCATAGATGATTTTCCGGTTGGCAACCGTTGAGCGACGCCGCGTTCGCTTTTCCGAAAGAGAGGGAGCCCGACGAGCCGGGTCGACGCTTCTCCGAGCTTGCGGCAAGCCGCCATCCGCCCATCCTTCTTGGAAAGGATCTTGAACTTTCACCCCGCCGTCCGAGACTGGTTTGCCAAGACCCTGGGGGCCCCTACCCCGGTCCAGCGGGCCGCCTGGCCCCTCATCCAGAGCGGGAAGCCGGTTCTCCTCTCCTCGCCAACGGGCTCGGGCAAGACCCTGGCCGCCTTCCTCGGAGCGATCGACGAGCTCGTCCGCCGCGGCCAGTCGGGGAAGCTCCTCGAGGAGATCTCGGTCCTCTACGTCTCCCCGCTCCGCGCTCTCTCCTCCGACATTCACCGGAACCTCCTGGAGCCGCTCGCCGGCATCGGCCGGGAGCTCGCCGCTCAAGCTCTCCCCTCCCCGGAAATCCGCATCGCCGTCCGCACCGGGGACACCCCGGCCTCGGAGCGCGCCCGGATGATCCGCCATCCCCCGCATCTCCTGGTCACAACCCCGGAATCGCTCTACCTGCTCCTCGGGAGCACCGGCGGGCGCAGCCTCCTCTCCTCCGTGCAGGTCGTCATCCTCGATGAGATCCACGCCATCGCCTCCGGAAAACGGGGAGCGCACCTTTCCCTTTCCCTCGAGCGCCTTTCCGGATTGACCCGCTCTCCCTTCCAGCGCATCGGGCTTTCGGCAACCCAGCGGCCGATCCGGGAGCTTGCCCGCTTCCTGACCGGAGTCGCCGAGGGCGGGGCGGCTCCCTGCGCGATCGTCGATCTGGGCTCCCAACGGAAGATCGAGCTCGCGATCGAGCTGCCCCCCTCCCCCTTGGAGCCGGTACTCTCCACCGAGGCGTGGGAAGGAATCTACGACCGCGTGGCCGAGCTCGTCCGCTCCCATCGGACGACCCTCGTCTTCGTCCACAGCCGCCGCCTCGCCGAGCGCGTCGCCCACCATCTGACCGGACGCCTCGGGGAAGAGGCCGTGGCCGCGCACCACGGGAGCCTGAGCCGCGACCGCCGGCTCGCGGCCGAGCAGCGGCTCAAGAGTGGCCGGCTTCCGGTCCTCGTCGCGACCTCCTCCCTGGAGCTCGGCATCGATATCGGCGAGGTCGACCTCGTCTGCCAGCTCGGCTCGCCCCGCTCGATCGCCTCCCTTCTGCAGCGGGTCGGCCGATCGGGCCACCGCCTGGGAGAAGCGATCCCCGAGGGGAGGCTCTTTCCGCTCAGCCAGGACGAGCTGGTCGAATGCGCGGGGCTCCTGCTGGCGGTCCGGGAGGGGATCCTCGATCGGCTCGTCATCCCCGAAGCGCCGCTCGACGTGCTGTCCCAACAGATCGTCGCCGAGGTGGCGACCGGGCCTCGAGACGAGGAGGCCCTCTTCCAGATGGTCCGACGGGCCTACCCCTATCGCCGGCTCCGCCGCGAGGAGTTCCTCCGGCTCATGCAGATGCTCTCCGAGGGCTATTCCCCGAGGCGGGAGCGGAGCCACGCCCTTCTCTTCCGCGACCGCGCGCAGAACCGGGTTCTTCCCCGCAAGGGCGCCCGGCTCGCCGCGCTGCTCAACGGTGGGGCGATTCCCGACAACGGGGAATACACCGTGGTCGCCGAACCCGAAGGGATCGCCTTGGGGACCGTGAACGAGGATTTTGCGGTCGAGAGCCTTCCGGGGGATGTCTTTGCCTTGGGGAATACCTCCTGGCGGCTCCGCAAGATCGAGCGGGGGGTCGTCCGCGTCGAGGATGCGCACGGGGAGGCTCCCACCATCCCGTTCTGGCTCGGGGAGCTTCCGGGCCGCAGCCGCGAGCTTTCCGCGTGCGCGGGCCGGGTCCGCCGCCGTGTCGACCAATGGCTTGCGGAAGCCGAAGGGCGCGGGCTCCCGGACACCGAGGCGCACATCGCCCAGAAGCTCGAAGGCTGGATCGAGCTCTCCGGGCGCGCCGCCCGCGAGCTCTCCTCCTATCTGGCGGCAACCCGGGCCGCCCTCGGCTTCGTCCCCCATCCGGGGCAGATCGGGATCGAACGCTTCTTTGACCCCTCCGGCGGGACCCAGCTCGTGATCCATGCTCCCTTCGGAAGCCGCGTCAATCGCGCCTGGGGGCTTGCGCTGCGCAAGCGCTTCTGCCGGAAGTTCAACTTCGAGCTGCAGGCGGCGGCGACCGAGGATGCGATCCTTCTCTCGCTCACTCATGCGCACAGCTTTCCGCTCGAGGAGATTCTCTCCTTTTTGCATCCGGAATCGGTCCGCTCGGTCCTGATCCAGGCGCTCCTGGCGAGCCCGATGTTCACGGTCCGCTGGCGCTGGACCGCCTCGATCGCGCTCGCGATCCCGCGGCGGCGCGGCGGGAGCAAGATCCCTCCCCTTCTCCAGCGGATGGAAGCCGAGGAGCTGCTCGGTGCAATCTTCCCCGATGCGGTCGCCTGCCTCGAGAACCTCAGCGGCGACCGTGAATGCCCCGATCATCCTCTGGTCGAGCAGACCCTCCGCGACTGCCTCTCGGAGGGGATGGACGTGGATGGCCTGGAGGAGATCCTCGGCAAGCTCCGCGCCGGCGAAATCGCCTCCCAGGGATGCGACCTCCGCGAGCCCTCCCCAGCCGCTCGCGCGATCCTGGCCGCACGCCCCTACTCCTTTCTCGACCCCGCTCCGGCCGAAGAGCGCCGGGCCCGTGCGGTCGCCTACTCCGGATACCGCCCGCCCGCCGATCTCCGGGAGCTCTCCCGCGCCGATCCGGAAGCGGTGGGGAGGGTCCAAGAAGAAGCCTGGCCCGACCCGGAGGATCCGGATCAGATGGAAGACGCGCTCCTGCTGCTCGGATTCCTCACCTCCCGGGAAGCCCGGGAGGGACGGCCGGAGCCATTCGGGCTCTCCTGGGAGAGACCGGCACGGCCCTGGGAAGAGCTCCTGGAGCAGCTGGCGCAGGCCGGACGGGCCTTGGCCTTCTGCCCACAGCCCGGTTCGAGCGATCCCCTCTGGAGCTCTCCCGCGTGGCTCGCCCACTGGAGAGGCCTCTTCCCGAACGGGAAGATCCTTTTCGGAAGGGAGGACTTCCCACCCAGCTCCGAGCCTTTGGAGCCGGAGATCGCCCTCCGCGAGCTCCTCCGCGCTCGCCTCCAGGGGCTCGGGCCGATTTGCGCCACGGCTCTGGGCCGTCCGCTCGGGCTTCCAGCCGAACGGCTGCTCCCCACCCTCTTGACGCTCGAGGCGGAGGGATTTCTCTTCCGCGGCCGATGGCTCGGCGGAGAAGCCGAGGAGCAGTGGTGCGTGCGCGGGCTGCTCGCCCGCATCCATCGCTACGGCCAAGAGAGCCTCCGCCGCTCGGTCCGCCCGGCCTCCGCCTCGGACTTCCTCCGCTTCCTCTTGGCGTGGCAGAGGCTCGCTCCGGAGGAGCGGGCGGCGGGCCCCGAGAGCCTCTCCGCAATCCTTCCGCTCCTGGAGGGAGTTTCCGCGCCGGCGGAAACCTGGGAGCAGGAGATTCTTCCGGCCCGGATCGAGGGCTACGACCCGTCTTGGCTCGAACGACTCTGCCTGGACGGCCGTTTCTTCTGGCACCGGCTGCGCCCTGCGCAAGAGGAGGGCCGGAGGGCGCGCCTGGTGGCCTCTTCCCCGGTCGTCCTCCTGCCCAGAGGCAGGCTCCCGGTCTGGCAGAACGGGGCTCTCTCCGCATCCGGCCAGCTCCGCCACCGCGCGGCGGTGGTCTTCACCTATCTCCAGACCCACGGCCCCTCCTTCCGATCCGACATCCAGGATGGCTGCGGCCTCCTCCGGGGAGAAGCGATTGAGGCCCTGGCGGAGCTGGCAGGGAGCGGGCTCGTCCACTCCGACGGCTTTTCCGGGCTTCGCCTCTTCCTGCCCGTGCGGGAGCGGTGCAAGGACCACGACGTGCCTGCGGGACGCTGGTCGCTGACTCCACCGATCTCCCCTCTCGGAGATGAGGAGCGGGCGGAGGCGGTCGCCCGCGTCCTGCTGCGGCGCTACGGCGTCGTCTTTCGCCGGCTGCTCGACCGAGAAGAGCTCCTTCCCCCTTGGTGGCAGCTTCTCAGCATCTATCGCCGGCTCGAAGCACGGGAAGAGATCCGCGGTGGCCGCTTCGTCGCGGGCTTCTCTGGGGAGCAGTTCGCGCTCCCGGACGCGGCCGCCTCTCTCCGGAAGATCCGGGACCAACCCAAGACCGGCGGCTGGGTCTCGGTCTGCGGCGCCGATCCCGCCAACCTGATCGGCATCCTCACCCCCGGCGAGCGATTGCCCGTCCTTGCCGGCAACCGCCTGCTCTACCGCGACGGCGAGCCGATCGCCGTTCTCCGTTCCGGAAAGAGCCATTTCCTCCACCCGCTCGATCCCGGCGAAGAGTGGGAGGCGACCAAGCGGCTCCTCCGGCGTGCCGATGCCCGGGGCTAGCCGCCATTTCCTGCTGCCGATCGCGGCGCGGTCAAAAGGCAGGTCGACCTTGCTACCGGGGAGCGCCCGAGGGCCGGCGGCTCATCAAGGCGTAGCCCTGAATGTCCCGCACCGTGTCCGACCAGTAGGCGGGAAGAGACGCAGCCACGGCGATCTCCCCGAAGGAATTGCGGGGAAAGTCGGCCGCCATCTCGAAGCTGCCGCAGTAGGTAGTCGTTGGCCTCCCCTCGGCTGAAAGGGCAATCATGTTCACCGAGGTCGACCAGCGCACCGCGACGCCGCATCGGTAGACGCGGCTCGGGACCATCGAAAGCACCGTCACTCGAACCAGCGGCCTTGCCTGGAGGGCTTCGGCAAACTGCCGCTTGTCCTGCTCGGTCACTACGGGACAGGTCTCTTCCCGGGCGCAGCCACCGATCCAAAGGATCGCGACGCAGCAGAACGCCAGACGGAAGGCGATACCGGCAAAGGGGGTCGTCCGCATGGTTGCCGCGAAAGCCTACCGCGCGCCGGAGTCAATTTCGATGGCAAAAAGGAGAAGAAAGCG
The DNA here is from genome assembly GCF_017310545.1 of Methylacidimicrobium sp. B4. Lineage (NCBI taxonomy): Bacteria > Pseudomonadati > Verrucomicrobiota > Methylacidimicrobium > Methylacidimicrobium sp. B4. Next base: position 2,352,143 of record NZ_CP066203.1, on the reverse strand, counting down.
GCCGCTCGACCTTCCCGATCTGGGTTTGCTACGCTTCTGCTCAAAAGGAGCCGCGATGCAGCCTCTCTCCCGCAAGACCGCCATCGTTACCGGAGCCTCGAGCGGCATCGGCCGGGCGACCGCGCTCGCCCTTGCTCGCGCGGGCGCCAGCGTCGTAGTGACCGCCCGCCGCCTCGACCGCGTCGAAGCGCTCGCCCGCCAGATCGCGGAGGAAGGGGGAAGCGCCCTCCCCCTCCGCTGCGACGTCCGGGAAGCGCGAGACGTGGAAGAGGTCGTCGAGACCAGCCGCAAGCAGTTCGGCAGCGTCGACATCCTGGTCGCCAATGCCGGCATCATGCCGCTCTCCCTTTTGCGCAACCTCCGGGTGGCGGAGTGGATGGCCACGGTCGACGTCAACGTCAAAGGCGTTCTCCACAGCATCGCCGCGGTCTTACCGCTCTTCCTCGAGCAGAAGAGCGGTCATATCATCACCCTCTCCTCGGTCGCAGGAAGAAAGGTCTTTCCGGGAAGTGCCGTCTATTGCGCGACCAAGTACGCCGTCCGTGCCCTCTCCGAGGGGCTGCGGATGGAGCTCTCCCCATCCGACAACATCCGTGTCACCATCATCGAGCCCGGAGCGGTGATCACCGAGCTGCTCGAGACCATCCGCGATCCGGAGGCCCTGCAAGGGATCCAGCGGTACTTCCAGGAAGGCCGCGCGCTCCAAGCCGAGGACATCGCCAGAGCGATCGTCTACGCCGTGACGCAGCCTCCGCACGTCAACGTCAACGAGATCCTGATCCGGCCAACCTTCCAGGAGCTGTGAGAAACGGCTAGCCTTTCTGAGGGCGCCCGAGAGTCCCCAGGTGGGTGGAGCCGAAGCCGTCCCCATACTTCAAGCCGAAGCCTAGCGCGCGGTCGAAACCGATATGGGCGCTCCAGATTAGCGCGATCGCCATCCCGGTCGGCGCTCCCAAAGCGGCTCCCGCGCCGAAAAGAAGGATCGGGGCAAGATAGGTGTGGAGAGCATCATACGCCGCCGCTCCAAGGCGCGAGCCTGCAAGGTAAGCGAGCAGGGAAAGATCCGGCAGGAGAAAGAGCCCGGCAAACAGGAGCCAGGACTGCCCGAGAGAGCCGAAAGCAACCCCGGAGGCCAGCGCCACGGCGAGCCCCTCACCTCGCAACAGGAGGAGAGGAGTTCCGTGGACCGCGCCCGACGCCATATCGCCCGTTTCGGAGGCCCAGTGTGCCGGAATCCGTTGTGCATGCGAAGCCAAAACTGGCGGCTACGGCCCCGGAATCACCTCTACCTCGGTCGCCTGGTTCACCTGCTGGGGCACCGCGACATCGAAGAAGAGGTTTCGGGAGATCACCGCCTGCCGGACTCCGCGCTCGAGCTCGATTCCTACCGTCCCGTGCTCGAACCAGTTGTGGTCGATCACCAGGTCCCGAGCTACGACGGCGGCGCTCCCGCTCGCCCCTGGCCTCGATCCCACCCGGATGCGGTGGCCGAAGGCGAGGCGATTGCGGCGAAAGACTACGCCCCGGAGCAGCTCGAAGGGGCTCGAGAAGCGCTCTCCGATCTCCCCTCCCGCCAGCACGCCGAGGATTCCGTGATCGGGCAGAGAAGGTGCTCCGGGGGCTGGCTCCCCATAGCGGACAGCGATGTCGAGGACATTTTCCAAAAACTGGAGAAAGGTCCCCGAGCTTTCCCAGATGCCCAAGCTCCGGCGGACCGTGTTCGCGTCGAAGACCGAGTCGTAGAGATCGCCCTCTCCGACGAAGAGACCGTTTGGATCCTCCGCCTCGTTCCCGAAGAAGATCCCATTGCCCTGCACTTGGTGGAGCAAGACTTGGCTCGTTGCGTCCGGAGCGACCTCCCAGTCGCGATCGACCGTGAGATGATCCCCTTGCGCCTGGACGACGGTGCGCACCTGTCCCGCTCCCCGGCCGCTCACGATCTGCACATCGAGCCCGGCATAGTCTCCCGCAACCTTGTCCGCGAGAAAGAGCTCTCTGCCGGAGACCCGGGAGACCGCGGAAAGCAGGGGTGGCAGGTACCCGGCGGTCTCGATCCAGTCGGGGACTTCCGAGCCGGTCCCCACCGGCCAAGCCAGGAGGATCGACCGTTCGTCATTGCTTTGCACGGGAATCCACGATTCCGAGCCATCGGCCCGCTCGATCCGCACCCCGGCACCCCGCAGCTCTCCCGGAGCCAGCCGCTCGCGACGCAGCGCGATCGTCTTCCCCTCCATTCGCTCCACGGGGAACCACCGGACCGGGAGGCCTCCTTTTCCGAGCCATTTTCCCCGGAGCGGCTGACCTTGGAAGGCCAACGCCATCCGCTCTCCCCGTCCGAAATCGCTGAAGCTGTTGTGGGCAACCACGAAAAAGCGGCAGGCGTCGAGATGGCTTTGGAGGACGCTACCGTCGGCCACCCAGTTGTCGAGGAGAGCAAGATAGCGCCCGCCCAGTTCGGTGTGAGAAAAAGCCCCCATCGGGTTGGAGAAATCGTTGCCGATGATCCGGCCGTTGCGGAGGTCGAGCAGCCGGTGGCGCATCCCAACAAGCTCGCAGCCCGAGATCTCGACGTTGCGGACGCCTCCCAAGAAGAGCGAGAGCTCCTCGTCCTCCCGGCCCGCCAGGCCCCACCGGCCCAGAGCCCACTGCGGATCATGCTCGGGCTTCCGACCGGGAGCGCCGGCAAACGGCAGGTAGTCGATCCGCACGTTGCGCAAGAAGAGATCCCGCGTCTCCCAAGGCGCACCGGCCGCCCGCTTCCGGAATGCGAGGGGAACCTCCGCTTCCACCTGATCCGCCGGAACGAGTCGATCGGCGACTACCGAAAGGTCGAGCAGCACGCGTCGCGCGTTCCGCACCAGCAGGGAGAGGCCTTCGATCGAATATTGGCCGCTGCCGTAGAGCACGGCGGGAAGGAAGTCGCTCGGCCCATGGGGAGCGTTTTGCGGCCATTTGAGCCAAGTGAAGTCCTTCCCATCTCCTTCGAGGAGGGTCTTCGCAGGCAGAAAAAACGCCTCCCGGACCGCGTAGGTGCCCGCGGGCAGGTAGACGATGCCTCCTCCCGCCTTTTCCGCGGCGGCCAGCGCCTTCCGCACCGCTTCCGAATCGTCGGAGACACCATCCCCCTTCGCCCCAAACTCCCGCACGTCGAAGAGGGTCGAGGGCCAGGCCTCGGCGCTCTTGACGACGAGCGTCGCTCCCCCTCCCCACCCCCATTCGCCTCCGTGCCCATTGTGGACCCAGATCTCATAGCTTCCCGGGGCGAGGCTTTCGGGCAGGCGGACCGAAAGGCGATACCGCTCCGCGCGATCGGGGGCAACCACGACCGTCTTGCCCGTCCCGCTCTCCCGGAGCAGGAGGAGCACGTGCTTCGGCCCTTCCAGGTCGAGGAGGAAGTTGCGTCCGAAGACCTCGATCCGACTCCCCGCCACCGCCTCGTTTTCGCCCAGGCCCGGCAGCAGGCGCTCCGGCTGGCTCCATTCGGGCTTCGGACGGTTGACGAGGAGCTTTTCCCCATCGGCGTCCAGGGCGAAGATGCCCGCTTCAAAGGCTCCGGGAATGGGGACCTTGAGGGAGGAAGAGGAGGATTGCGACACCGGGACCGGGACCACCGTCAAAGGCGGCGAGGGGAAGCCGCTCCGCGGGAGCTTGGGCTCTCCGTCTTCCAAGGGCCAGCTGGTGATCGTCCGCACCCCTCCCAGGTCGCCGCCGTAGAGGAGCGCCATCTCCCCGGGTGCAATCGGCTCCGAGACCCAGAAAATCTTGGCCGCACGGACCGGCAGGCACAACGAGGGGAGCAAGAGCGCAAACGCCAGAGATGCGACCCGGGCCATTCCGCCTGCCAGACTGCCTCAAGCGGAACCGTCCAGCAAGCGGTTCCCTTTTGGGGTTGCGCTTCCAAGGGTTGCAATTCTCTGCCGCCCCCGACAAAAAGAGGATGGTCCCGCGTGGGGATCACCTCATGTCTGGGTTCTCCCCGATGGTACCCGAAGCCCCCACTCCCTTCGCCATCGAAACGCAGGAGCTCAGCCGCTGCTTCGGCTCCTTCCGCGCCGTCGACCGGCTGACGCTTCAGGTCCGTGCCGGCGCCATCTTCGCACTTCTCGGACCCAACGGCTCGGGCAAGACGACCACGATCCGCATGCTCACCACCCTGCTCCCCCCCTCTTCGGGGAGCGCCCGCGTCGACGGGCACGATGTGGTCCGCGACCCCATCGCCGTCCGCGCCCGCATCGGCTATGTCCCGCAGATGCTCTCCGCCGATCCCGATCTGACCGGCTACGAGAACCTCTCGATCGGGGCCAAGCTCTACCGCATCCCCCGCTCCGAGCGCCGCGACCGGATCGAGCAAGCCCTCGAGTTCATGGGCATCGAGCAGCCCGCGGAGCTCGTCCGCCACTACTCGGGCGGAATGATCCGCCGGCTCGAGATCGCCCAGGCGCTCGTCAGCCAGCCCAGGATCCTCTTCCTCGACGAGCCGACGGCCGGGCTCGACCCCGTCGCCCGACGAGCCCTCTGGCACCACCTGCGTGAGCTCCGGGAGCGTTGGCAGATGACGATCTTCCTCACCACCCATTACATGGAAGAAGCAAGCGAGCTCTGCGAAACGGTTGGCTTTCTCCGCTCGGGAAGGCTCGTCCGCCTCGGCTCTCCCGAGGAGCTCTGTCGCTCCGGAAGCGGGCAACGGAGCTTGGAGGAGGTCTTCCTCGACATCGCGGGCGAGCCTCATCCCTCCGAAGGCAGCTCGTATGCGGAGGCGCTCCGCACCCGCAAGGCGATCCGGCGCCATGGCTAAGGGACTTCCCGAGCTGCTGGCGACCTGGGACCAGACCGCCGCGATCGCGGAAGCGGAGCTCCGGAAGCTGCGCCACGATCCGATCGAGCTCTTCACCCGGGTCGTCCAACCGCTGCTCTGGCTCCTGATCTTCGGCAAGGTGATGGACCGGATCCGCGCCATCCCGACCGGGGGCCTTCCCTACCTCGATTTCCTCGCACCGGGCATCCTCGCCCAGAGTGCCCTCTTCATCTCGATCTTCTACGGGATCTCCGCGATCTGGGAGAGGGATTCCGGGGTTCTGACCCGCTACCTCGTGAGCCCCGCACCCCGCTGGACCCTTGTGTTGGGAAAGGCGCTCGGCGGCGGCGTCCGCAGCCTTTCGCAGGCGGTCGTGATCTTCGGCCTGTCAGCAGCCCTCGGAGTCCAGATCCGCTGGGAGCCGGGAGCGATGCTCGCCCTCCTCGCCTTCACCCTCCTCGGCTCGGCTCTCTTTTCTACCCTCTCCCTGATCGTCGCCTGCCTCGTCAAGACGCGCGAACGCCTCATCGGGATCGGCCAGCTGCTCACCATGCCGCTCTTCTTCGCCAGCAACGCGATCTATCCGATCCACCTCATGCCGGGCTGGCTCCGCCTCGTCTCGCGCATCAACCCCCTCACCTACCTGGTCGATGCCCTGCGCACCCTCATGCTCGTCCATTCTTCGAGCACCGTCGGCCTGGGCACCGACCTCTCGGTCCTGGCCATCACCCTCACGGCCCTGACCATCCTCGCGGCCAAGCTCTATCCCCGGATCCTGGTCTGATCCCACCGGAAGACGACCTCTTGGGTCATTTCCGGCTCGCCTCCCGACCGATTTTCGCTTTCGATCGCTGGCATGGCCGGCCATGGATTCCGACGACGTGCCTCGTCCACGCCCTCGCTCGCTCCCAAGCGCTCTCGTTGGCGACGGATCGCCCGCTTCCTCGTCCTGGCCGCTCCCCTGCTCTTCTTCTTCGGCTGCAGCGCCGAGCAGAAGGCGACCACCGCCGAGGAGCGGATCGCCGAGTTCCGGCGCCATCCTTCGGAAAGGACGAAGCGCGCCGCGGCAGAGGCCTTGGCCTCCCTCAGCGCGGCCATCCAGGAACGCGAGCAGGAGACGATGAAGGGCAACCAGACGCCCAAGGAAACCGCCTCGCTCGCCAAGCTTGAGCTCAAGCGCGCCCAGCTCAACCTCGACTTCGCCAAGGCGAAGGTCGATGCCTTCGTCAATGGCCTCCAGAAGGGCTCCGAGGAGAAGTAGATGACGAGCGGCCCCATGGATGCTCTGGTGATCGGCGGTGGCATCGCCGGCTTCACCACCGCATTCCACCTTGCCCAAAAAGGCCGCTCGGTCCTCCTCCTCGAACGGGAGGAGAGAGCCGCATACCATTCGACCGGCCGCTCCGCCGTCTTCTTTCGGGGAAGCCATGGGACCGCTCCCGTGCGTGCCCTCTGCCGCGCCAGCCGGCCCTTCTTTACGCATCCGCAAGAAGCCCCTCCCGCACGCAATCTCGCCTCACCCCGGGATGCTCTCTTCGTCGCCTCCCCGGCCGATCTCCCCGCCCTGGACTCCTTCGCCGAAAGGATGGCCGCCGAAGGAACCTCGATCGAGCGCCTTCTTCCCGCGGAGGCCTGCGCCCAAGTGCCCGTCCTGCGGCCCTCCTTCGTCGGCGGAGCCGTGCTCGAAGCCGGGGGCATGGATATCCACCTTCCCGCACTCCTCCAGGCCCTGCAGGAAGGGCTTCTCCGACGTGGAGGGCGCATCTTGCTCCGCGCGGAAGCTCAGGCGATCGAAAGGAAGGGCGAGCTCTGGCGGGTGCAGACTCCTGCCGGGGCCTTCACGGCTCCGCTCCTCGTCAACGCCGCGGGAGCCTGGTGCGACCAGGTCGCCCGCATGGCCGGGGCGGCTCCCCTCGGCATCGTCCCGAAGCGGAGAACCGTGATGACCTTCCGGCCCGATCCCCAAGCCGGGATCGAGCGGTGGCCGATGGTGCTCGAGGTCCACGAGCGATTCTATTTCCGGCCTTGGGGGGAAGAGCTCCTCGCCTCCCCCGCCGACCAGACTCCCCTCCCCCCCTGCGATGCCCAGCCCGAGGAGCGCGACTGCCAGATCCTTCTCGAACGGCTGGCCGAGGCGACGACCCTTCCCCTCGGGCCCACCTCCTTCCTCCGCCGCTGGGCCGGCCTCCGCTCCTTCGTCTCCGACGAGTGCCCGGTCTTGGGATGGGACCCCGACCTTCCCGGCTTGTTCTGGGTTGCGGCCCTGGGCGGCTTTGGGATCGAGACCTCTCCGGCCCTCGGGGAGATCGCCGCAGCCCTCCTGACCGCCGCCCCGTTCCCCCCCCACATCGCGGCCCAGGGCGTTAGCGAGGTGACCTTCTCCCCCAGGCGGCTTCGAGCCCGAGGAAGCTCAGCCAAGGCTGGCTAGTCGCCATTCCTCACCAACGCGAGATTTCGCGGAAGGGAGGGATCATCGCCAACGGCTCTCCGCTGAACGGAGTGGGTATGGACAGCGGATTTGGGTGAATGGATGGCGGGAAGCAGGGTTCTTGCCATTTGTCTTCGACGGCTTTTTGGGGGGAGAGGAGGGGAGGTTCGACGCGGCGGTCGGGAGTTTTCCCAGGCGTTTTTCGATGACTCCTCGGCGCAAGATCCCATACGGCCCGGAGCCGAAGCGGGCAAGGATGTGCAAGACGCCTTGGGGACTTCGGATCGACACGACCCGGAAAAGTGCTTCCCGTCTTGACCGTAATTAATATTTACCTTACTTTTGGCAATGGAACCAGGGAGGACGTAGTGGCGGCGCTTACGGTCACAGTGAAGGGGCAGGTTACGCTCAAGCGGGACTTGCTCCAGCACCTCGGTATCGAGCCGGGGGAGCGGCTCGAGGTGGAAAAGCTGCCGGGTGGCGAGCTGCGGATCCGGGCAGCGCGGCCGAGGGGAACCATTGACGGCTTTTTTCATTCCCTGGACGGCAAGGTGAGGCTCAAAAAGCCGCTGACCATCGAGGAGATGAACGACATCGCGGCAGCGGGCTGGGCAGGCCGATTGCCCGACAAATGAAGATCATCGCCGACACGAACGTGTTGGCGCGTGCGATCTTGCAGGACGATGCCGCGCAGTGCCGGACGGCACGCGACCTGCTCAAGAGTGCGACGCGGATCGCGGTAACGCTGCCTTCGCTGTGTGAGCTGGTCTGGATCTTGCGGCAGGGCGCCAGGCTGCCGAAGGAAGAGGTTTCGAACGCCATCCGGGCGCTACTGGATACGGGCAATGTCGTCGTCAACCGGCCCGCCGCAGAGGCGGGGCTTGCGCTGCTGGAAGCTGGGGGAGACTTCGCCGACGGCATCATCGCGCATGAAGGCAAGTGGCTGGGCGGCGAAACCTTTGCCTCCTTCGACAAGAAGGCGGTCACGCTGCTCTCCAAGCAGCGAAAGGCCACGCGGCTGCTGCCATAGGGGAAAGGCCCGCCTGGACCACCAATAGCCCCACCAATAGCCTCTTCCATCCGCCATCGGCACCTCCTCCACCCGCTTCGGGTAAGTGAGCATTTTGTGCGCGCTGTCGTGCGCCATGACGCATCTTCCCCAGGCCCGATGTACCGAGTTGGACCGGAAAAGGAGCCAAAAGGACGACCAGAGGCTTTCGGAGCTTCCGTTCCCTGAGAATTGCCGCCTTCCTCAAAGCCGGAACGTTGCGGCTCGATCTTCCGGCTCTACCCACTGGAAACAGCGAAGAGGCGTCGACAACCCCAAGCCCCGGTGACTTCACAAGACCCTGGAGCTGACTGGTGTTTATCGACGAACGTTCCCTCTTTTTTGCTGGCTACCGAGGTTTTCGGCCGCAGAGCCGTGCTTCCTATCGGGCTCGGACCAAGGGGAAGGACGATAGACGAGTTGGCCGCGTGAGCAGGAGCGCCTTGGCGAGCGGCCTCCTTCCTATATGGCTGTAGAAGAGCAAATCTGGATGCTCAGCAGCGAGCCCTGGGTTGAGGTCGACACCAACTCCTAGCCTCGCCCTGGAGGCTCGTCGATCAGCCGGTCCGGGATCGGCTCACTCCGCTCATTGACCAGGCGGCGGAGCCTTCGCGAGACGAACGCCAGGTTCGAAAGCTTTGGGCCCAACGTGGCCCATCTCTCCTTCCCGTTGATCTTGTGCCGCTCCGAACGAGGCACCTCCGGATCACCAGCCATTAAAACGTGAGCGAATGGGGCGCGGTTTTCGGCGATGCTCTTGCGGCCACCGCGATCCTCGATCGACTCAAGGCGAAACGACGCGCTGGGCTGCCGCACCCGCACCCCAGCCCATTTACCGCCGCTGCCCAGCAAACCGCATAAGGGGTGCAGTTCTCCGTGTCGCCAAGGGTCAGTCCGGTCGAAGAATGCAACCTGCAAAGCGAGCCATTTCTGTCCTATCGCTCGCGTGTGGCCTGCTCGCTTTCGGGACGCCCGAAGCCTTAGCAATACGAGCGGATTGGCAACCATTCGAACGCCCTGAGATCGGCAAGCAGGGCTCAGGTGCCCATGGCGAGGTCAACGGGATGTCCATTTATACGACCCCTCCCGCCAGGCCCTATGTGATCATCGGGTTGATTGGCGCCAGGAACGGACTTTTCGGTTCCCCAAGAACGCGAGCGGTAGCCATGGCCAAGAAGGTTGGAGCGGATGCCTTGATCTTGCTGGGCTCGGATCGGTTCGTGACGGGGACAACCGGCAACTGGTCCGGAACCCAGCAGCAGCAAACCTTGGGCAACAGTAGCTACGGCACCTTTGGAGGGACTGCATCTTCCCAGGTACACTATAGCGTCAGCGGCTACTACGCGGCGATCCAGTGGTCTCGCGCCGCCCCGCCGCAGTCCAACTCGAATGGCACTGCCGGAAACGGAGCCTCGGATCGCGTGGAGCGCGCACTTCCCGCGCAGGCCGGATCCCCCTAGGCGACTGGGAATTGCCCTTCGTTGGGATCGCTCGCAGGCTTGGCTTCCATTTTCATCCGCTCCACGAAGCCGGAACCTGCAGCTCTTGGACGTCTAGCGCCAGGGCGAGTTCAGGAGGCTTGCCGGGAGATGCACACGCGGATCGCCCGATCGCTCGCGTGGATGAGCGCTCGTTTGGGCAAGACGATCAACGCCTCCAAAGGAAAAGAGCGCCTCTACCCCACAAGCCTCATATCTAGTCGGGATCAGCATCTCCCGGGCGACCGTCGTCACTCCGGCAATGCCGCGCCATCGAGATTGGCCGACATGGCGTCCTTTCCGCAAAGGCGGAAAAGCGGATTCAAGAGAAAGAGCAGCTCCAGGTTCACGGAAAAGCGGGGAGTGGCCGCAGCAAGCTCGGGAATCGATCGGGTCGGCACAAGGAGCGATTTCCGTCGATGGGCAGGATCGTGCGTTTGCGCAAAACCTCGGCAATGCTGAGAAATCGCGGCTCGCCAGCGCCCTTGCCCTGTCTCTAGCAATCCCGCAGCCTTCCCACATCGGAGGAGTCAGACTTGAGCGGAGAATCTCCAGCTCACGCCCATGCCTCTGCTGGCCGGTTAGACAAAGCAAACCTGCGCAGGGCCATTGCGGGAGAAGACCGCGAAAAGCGGCCGATTCCTTTTGTGCTTGTCAACCGCAGCGGTCCCGGGGAAAAAGGCGCGGCATGGGAACGATCCTGATCCGCTGGTTGATCCTGGCGATCGCGCTCTTCGTCACCGCCCACATCAAGTTCATCGGGATCCGCTACGAAAGCCTCTCTTCCCTGCTGGTGGCCGCACTCGTGCTCGGCATCATCAACGCGCTGCTCAAGCCGATCTTCGTCACCCTCTCCTTTCCGTTGATCCTCCTGACCTTCGGTCTCTTCCTGGTCCTGATCAACGCTCTCCTCCTCTACTGGACGGGCAAGCTCGTCTCGGGCTTCATCGTCCCCTCCTTTGGCTCCGCCGTCGGCGGTGCCGTCGTGATCAGCCTCGTCCGGCTGGCGCTGGAAGGTTGGCTGTAGCGGGGGTTCTGCGGGCTGCGGTCCGCCGCTGGCTTGGAAAGAAGCGGCCGTGCGACTTGCGCTCGAGCTCGGCCAGCGACGTTGGAGAGTCGCTCCCCGCCCTTGCCTCACCCCCAAGCGGGTGATTCACGACCAGCCGGGGCAGAGGCGACCGCTTTGCCGAAGCGATCTTGGCAGTTCCGGTGCCTCTTCTCTGTTCCGAGTGGGTAGAGCCAAAAGATCCCCTTCCCTTCCGAACCCAGTGGCAGCGCCGCAGCGAAAAGCTTGCCATCCCTTAACCGAAACCCGCTCTCCCCTTACCCACTCAATTCAGCGAGGAGCCCCGCCTCTCCACTCTGTCCAGTCGGCAGTGCCCGAAGAGCGCGATGCCACTTCCCGCCTAAGAGGAAGAACGCCTCTCCCTTCCGGTACCGGAATCTCCGCAGCACCTTGCGGGCGCTTTTTTCGATCGTCCGGCCCAGGCAACATTCTTTGGCGATGGCCGATTGGCGGAAGAGGCTCACCTCCGTTCGCGACTACTTGCCCTGATTACGTCCCACTTGAACGAGGTCTGGGTGCCAGGCGACCTTGCTGGCCTCGGTTCTTGCCGTCTGGCGCATGGGGAATAGAACGATGTAAGATGGCCCGCCGGAGATCGGCAAGCCCCGCCTGGATCCATCAGCCGGGGTGCCATAGGAAGCAGCATGCCCAAAGCAACGCAATCGCAAAGAGAAGTGAAGAGCTTCCTCGCGTCGGTCGAATGCGCGCGTGCGCTCACGAATGCCGACCGCCAGGCCGCCGAGCATCATCTTGACACCGGCCGCCCCATCGATTGCAGCAATGTGCGTTTCTTTGGGTGGGTTGGTGAAGAAGGACTCGGGCGGCCATGGGTAGCTTATGGCGCTCAGCGCCGAGAGCTAGCCGCCATTTCTCACCAACGCGAGCTTTCGCGCAAGAAAGGAAGGGCCGAGTCGATTGCGAGGATGTTCGGCGAGGAAAGGGTCTTCGTGAGTGGGGATGGAGCAAGATTTTTGCTCGATTTGGCTTAATGCGAGCTCTGTAAAGGGCAAAAATCCGCTTTGGGAACAAGGCTCCGCCCGATGGGAGGCTCTACTGCAGGGGGAAGCGCTCTGGTTTTCAGGGATGCTCAGCAACGCAGCATCTGGAAGACGTGGGTGAAGAGGTGCTTCCAAGGATAGGCGCTGCTCATCGACAAGAGGACGCGTCGGACGCTGACACGGACCAGCGTGCCGATCTTGACGAGCTTGAGCCGGAGGGTGTCGACCTGGGCGTTGGCCCACTCCGTTCCTTGCAGAGCCAGCCGTCGCAGCGCTTCGACCAGGGCATAGGCCAAAGCCGAAAAGTAGAGGCGAAGCTGATTGCTGGCCATTTGCGCGGTCGAGAGGCGCTCGGCAAAGAGGTAGAGCTGTTTTCCCGGTAGGGACGCTCCTTGCGGAACGCCCCCCGGACAGATCCGTGCAAGCCCGATTCAGGCACACGGCTCCCACCTTGGGTGCTTGACGGCGAAGCGACGCTCGGGCCAAGGATGCAGAATACGCGGTGGTGGCAGCCAGGCATCAACGAGTTTGGGCATTTGCTTCCAGGTCAACTGACCGCGCTGGCCACGCCGTGACAACGCGCGCTTCCAGAGCTGTGCAATGCGAACCCGAAACAGCCGCAGCGCCGGATAGTTCGTCGGCACTGCGTGGTATGCATAAAAGCCCCTGACCACCTGCGCCAGCCATTTTCCTTGATCAGGAATCGGCTGGTGCCGCCTTCGCTGCAATTCCTCTTTCACGCGCTGTATCGTGCGCTGCAGACGGTCGCGGCGGGTTCTTCGCAGAAGTTGGAAGCCACCCGTGCGCTTCTGGCCACAGATCATGGTAAAGCCGAGAAAGTTGAAGGTCTCCGGTTTGCCCCGACCACGTTCTTTTCGATTGAGAGCCGCAAAACGGCCAAACCGAATGATCCGTGTCTTGTCCGGATGCAGTTGCAGCGAGAATGCCTTCGACCGCGTCCCCATCTCCGCCAGAAACCGCTGGGCATCGGCTTCATACTCAAAGCCGAGGACACTATCATCGGCGTAGCGCACTATGATCATGTCCCCGCGGGCGTGGCGTTTCCGCCACTGTTGCACCCAGAGATCGAACACGTAATGCAAATAGACGTTGGCCAACAGGGGCGACACCGTCGCACCCTGAGGCGTGCCTGCTTCGCTCTCCGTGACAACCTCCGCCTCCAGTACTCCCGCCTTCAGCCATTTGCGGATCAGACGGAGGATGCGCTCGTCGCCGATTCGATGCTCCAGGAAACGAATAAGCCATTCATGACTCACCGTGTCGAAAAAGCTTCGATAATCTGCGTCGAGTATCCAGCTCACCTTCCGTCGTTGAATGCCGGTTGCCAAAGCATCCAGCGCATCGTGCTGACTGCGCTTCGGCCGGAATCCATACGAGAACCCGAGGAAATCTTCCTCGTAGATCGCATTCAGCACCGCCACCACCGCCCGCTGGAGGAGCTTATCCTCCAACGACGCGATGCCCAACGGCCGCTGCCGCCCATCCGGCTTTGGAATGTACTTCCTCCGGCTGGGCAGTGCCCGGTACGCGCCCCGATGAACCCGATCATGCAGACCTTGCAGATTGCTCTCCAGGTTTGCCTCGTAGTCCGACCATCTCACCCCGTCCACTCCGGGAGCCGCGTTGCGCTTGAGTGCGTAAAACGACTGACGGAGTAGATCGACGCTGATATGGTGGAGCAGCGCAGTGAACCGTTCCTTCTTCCTCGCCTTTGCTACTTGCCGTACACGCTCCAGCGCCTGTGACACGCGAACCCGGCCCTGAGTCCGGTCCGTGCTTTGCTGATGCGTGTTCCCCTCGGTCCTCGCCCTTGGCTCCACCGGCTCCGCCGCCGGTTTCCCGGCCTTGTTCGTCGGCTTCTCAGCTACTATGGCGAGGTCAGACTTCTTGGGTCCGTTCATCATCGGCTTTGGCTCCTCACCTTCCCGATGCGGACCGGTAGTGCTTGCCGGTCAGGCCCAAGATCTCCCGGTTCCCGTACGAAGAGCGTGCGCACATGCCAGGTTCTAAAGACCACGCCGAACCGATCGAAGGCTCGCGTTATCGCCTCCGGCCGTGTTGCCTTCCACGTCAAAGACCGTGTCAGCGTTCGGAACATAAACCATTTTCGCGGCTCCATGGCTGGCCTGTGCGTACCCTTGTCAACGCTTCACCGTTGTCCTCACGGTCAACGGCGCATGACTCAGGGCCACTGTGATTCGCTATTTCTTCAGTGCAGTGGACTTGCACCACCTACTCTTCGCCGGTTTTGCCGGCGCACCCTTGATCCGATTCTCCATCTCTCCGCGCGCGCAGTAGAGCTTCTCGTAGAGGGCCTGGGCGGGCCACTCCTCGGTGGAGAGAGAGGTGACGACAAAGCGCGGATTCTTTCCTTACTCCAAGTACTCAGCTTTGGAGACCACTCGGCGCTCCCTCGACCAGCTACTCAAGGTGCGATAGGCAAACTCGGAAAAGACGCGAGCCGGTTTGCCCGTGGACTCGTGCAGACGACGGGCCTGCTTCATCGACGCCTCAATGGGTCGGCACAAGCGCTCGTTGCGAATCAGGCCGAAGAGGAAGTCGACCTGATTGGCTTCGCACCAGGCCATGATCTCTTCCCGGCAGAAGCCCGAGTCGGCCCGGAGCACGATCTTGACCTCGGGCCAATGGGTGCGGAGTTGTCCCACGATCCGGATGATCTCGGCAAGGGATCCCTCCGCCGCATCCTGGTTCGATGGCCGAAGCCGCACGCCGAGGAGCTGATCTTCGGCGAAGATATAGAGCGGCAAATAACAATACGCATCATAATAGCCATGGAAGAAGCGCTCGGGCTGATGGCCGTAAAGAGGGATGTCGGTCGCATCCAGATCGAGCACCACCTCCTTGGGAGCCTGGGGATGCGATTCAAGGTAGAGATCGACCAACAGCCGGTCGATCGCTTCGGCCGAGTAGTCGATCTTGTGGTAGCGTTCGCTTCGACCTACCAGTTCCAGGCGGTTGAGCGTACTCTTGCCCGCCAGATCCGCTTCCAGATCCCTTTTACCGCTTAGGAGAGCCACCAAAGGATCGGTACGCAGCTGCTCGTGGTCATTGAGATCCTCGTAGCCCAGCGCAATCCCGAAGATGCGCTGCGCTAGCATCTCCCGCACCCGATGCACAATGCGCCCCGGATGGCGTCGATCCCGGAAGCAACGCTCCAGCCGTCTTAACAACCCGATCTTCCGATCCGCTTCTCGTAAGAGGATCGCGCCCCCATCACTCGAAACCCGACCCGCGGTAAATCCCGCTTCCACCCGACGCGAAAAATGGGCTGTAAATCCAAAAGTCTCTTGGCTACACTCTGTCATCGAAGGCCGCTTTCCTTCCTGGTTGTAATTACGTATCGTTCACGCACTTTATACCAGGGAAAGGCGGCCTTTCCTATGCTCTTTTGCAGGCTTTTTGCTTCCCGTTTTGGTCGGCCTTCGTGAGAAATGGCGGCTAGATCTCCGTCATTTGCGACCTTTGATGCCGCAACCCGGGAGGATCGCGGGCTCCCATGGGGCCAAGAAGGCTACCATTGCCGATCGGGGGCCTTCACCGCGCATCGGGGTCATCTCGCCGGACACCATCGCGGTTCCGCGGAGCCTTACCCCCAGTCCCGCGGGCTGGGAGCCGGCCCCATTCCACGGGGCCCGGCCTCCTGCTCCTCCGGGGGTCAGAGCGGCAAGCGCTACGGTGACCCGTCGCGTTTGGCTAAGGAAGCCGTGCACCCCTCGATCACGCCAAGAACGCTGCGGCTGAGATAGAGAGAAGCGGCGTGCCAATATGCACCTCTGGGAAGAGCGGGAGTGGCCGGCATTCAAGCTCGACGCCGAGGCCATCCGAGAGCAGCTTGCCACCGTTCGGCGGAAGCAGGGGAGCCTCCGGGAAGCCATCTTCGCGCTCGGAATCCCGCAGTCCGCTGAGGCTGAGGCGTTGGCGATCACAGAAGAGGCGTTCTGGAACAGCGAGATCGAAGGCGAAAGGCTCGACCGGGATGCCGTGCGGTCCGCCGTGGCGCGGCGGCTTGGCCTTGAGGCTCCCTTCGCCTTCCACCGGCAAGCCGAAGGGGCGGCTGAGATCGTCCTGGACGCAACGCGGAATTTTCGAGCTCCGCTCACCGAGGAGCGGTTGTTCGGCTGGCATGCGGCCCTTTTCCCGGAAGGCTCTTCCCGCTCGGGGAAGATCCGGACAGCCGCGTGGCGCGACGACGCCAAAGGGCCGATGGTCATTGCCTCTGGCCCAATGGGAAGGGAGAAGATCCACTTCCAGGCGCCTCCGGCATCCCGCCTGCCGCTGGAAATGGGCAGGTTCCTTGCCTGGTTCAACGCCGAGCAGGCGATCGACGGCGTCCTGAAGGCGGCCATTGCCCATCTCTGGTTCGTCACGATCCATCCCTTCGAGGATGGCAATGGCCGCATCGGCAGGGCGATCGCAGGCTTGGCCTTGGCGCGTTCCGAGGACTCGGGGAGAACCTTCCATAGCCTTTCGCGCCAGATCGCGAAGGAGCGGAAGGGATACTCTGGGAGCCTGGAGAACGCCGATCGATGCGGATTGGACCTGACCGGGTGGGCTTCCTGGTTCCTGGGCTGCCTTTCCCGCGCCGTGGACGGAGCGCGGGAGATGCACCGCCAGGCGTTGCGGAAGGCCCGCTTCTGGACGATCCACGCTCGGTCGCCGCTCAACGAGCGCCAGAAGCTCATGCTCAGCCGCTGCTTGGAGGGTTTCAAAGGTCATTTAACGGCCAGGAAATGGTCGAAGATCGCCCACTGCCCGCTCTTGACGGCCGAGCGCGATATTCGCGAGCTTCTCGAGCTCGGCGTGCTCTCGAGGGATCCTGGCGATCGCAAGGAGGCCAGCTTCTCGGTGGTGGTGCCCGATGAGCCAAGCCTCTGATCCTTGCGCTTCCCCTCCTCCCCACGACTGACTTCCAAAGCCGGCTCTTTGCTGCTGGAGAGCTTGCGGGAAGCCCATCAGACCGGCCACGGAACCCTCTGGAAGCGCATCCCATTGCTCCAGCTATAGAGGCCAATCTCGCGGAAGCACCGGAAGCTCATCCAAGCCCCGGCGACGATCGCCACAGATCGTTCGGGAGCCTTTGGTAGAAGCCGGGAAAATGCCTCGGGCTTCGCCGCCGTCGCGGCCTTCACCGCCTGAAGCCAGAGCTCCGCATTCCTTTTTGCGCGGAGGACTCCTTCCGGCTCCACGATCTGGCAGGTGCGGAGAGCAACGCAGGTCGTGAGCGCCCGCCGCGACTCGCAGCCGATTCCCAGGAAATCCGCGGAACGGAGCTCTTGCCGCTCCGCCTCCGCCAGCGCCCCAGATTGAAGCGCGCCTTCCAGCAGATCCTCGACCACCCTCCCCGTGATCCCAAGCTCGAGCTGGATGCCCGACCGCCAAACGATGCTCGGGATGTGATCCCTCGCCCAGGCGATGGGGTCGGCCCGGGCCATGCGCTCGATCTTCCAACCAAAGGCTTTCCTCCTCTGGTCGATCCGCAACTTGGCTTCCTGCAGCAAGGCTTGCGATCGCAATCCGTGCGCCACCGACTCCAGCAGGACCGCATTCGCCTCGCCGATGGCGGCCCATACCTCACCGACCCTTCCGGGAAGCTTCGATCGATCCTCGGCGAGGATCTGCCGGGCCTGGGCCTCCTTGAGCTCCAATCGATCCTTGGCCATCGCTTGCCTTCCTCCCCTTGAGCCCTCTGCCACTCCAATTGCCTTTTCCGACCCTTCCAGCCGGGTGGCTAGAAATGCCACAGAGGATCCTCGATCACCTTCTCAAAGTCGACGCGAAGGGAGTCGGCATGGTCAGCGTCCACCGAGCCGATCCAGAGGCCAACCGCCAACGCCCGCCGATCGACCGGCGCGGTCGGCAGGACCTTGGCAAGCAGCTCCGGCCGCCTCTCCATCGCGGCCCTCGCCGCCTTGAGCCAGAGATCCGCATGCGAGGCCGCCCGCTCGATGACTGTCCGATCGACTACGCAGGAGATCGCCGCCGCGACGCAGAGAGGAGTGCCCGTGGCAAGCTCTTGGCCCACCCCCAGGAAATCCGCTTCGTAGAGGTCATCCATCTCGCTTCTGCTCAGCACTCCCGCTTGCACGGCGCACTCGATGACCTCCTCGAGGAGCTGCCACTCCAACGGATAGGCCAGCCGCACGCCGGAGCGCCGCACGAGGTTCTGGATGCGCTCTCTCCCCCATCTCATCATGCCCTGCCCGACAATGAGATCGAGCTGCTGGCTGAGCGCCTGGAGCGCTTCGTCGAGCGATTGCATCGCGCCCCGCACCGAGCTCTGAAAGCGGAGTGACTCCTGCAGGAAGGACTTGAGGATCGCGTTGGTCTCCCGGAGCCCGTCGAGCAAGCCTTCCGGGCTTGCGGACGGCTGGGGACCATCCTCAGCCATCAGCTTCGCGCGAACGGCTTCCCTCAACTCCGGACGCTCCTCGAGCGCCGAAAGAATCTCCTCCAAAGAGCCCATTTCCTCAGCCACGACCGAATATCCTCCCAAAGAAGGCTACCGGCAATGCGAAGTGCGACTCGCGGCGGTGCGCTCAGGGCTTCCAGCCCACCCTCCCGAATCGAACCCCCAGCCTTTCTGCCTCATCCACATCCGAGATCCGCATCCAAAAGCCGACAGCGACGGCGCGAGAGCCGGTCGGTGGCGCCGGCAGGTACTCGGCCAGGAGCCCCGGGTCGACCGCCAAGGCAGCCCTGACCGCCTGGAACCAGAGGCGGGCCCCTCGCGCAGCACGGGCAATCACCCGCCGATGCACGACTCGGGACGCAGCCGCTGCGATGCAGACCCGCTCCTCGGTGTCAACATCGGTTCCCACTCCCAAAAAATCGACACGAAGGAGATCGTCCTCCTCCTCAGGGCTCAGACCCCCCGCATCGCTCGCCTCCTCAATGACCTTCCGGAATTCGCGGCGCTCCATCCCATAAGCAAAAAGCCCGGCGCTCCCTAGCAGAATTTCGATCCGCTCCTCCAGCTTGCGTATCGGCTTGTATCCGGCCATTAGGTTCAGCTTGACCGTGAGCCGATCGACCGTGTCCTCAAAAAGGCCCTCGGCTCGATCCAACGCCGCCCGCGACAACTCTCCAGCCTCGATCGAGGCTTGAAGGCCGCCATTGACCTGCAAGAGCTTCTTCCAGAATTCCCCTTTCTCCTCCGGAAGGCTCGCGCTCCTCTCCGCTACCATCGCCCTCCGGGCGGCAGCCTTCCACTCGGCGCTCTCCCTCGCCTTGGCCAGAATCTCCTCGTCCTTAACCTCACTCTTCATCCATCAGATCTCCCGAACGATCGTTTCGTAGCAGACTTGCCGCCGAATGGCCTTTTCTTCTTCCAAGCAATTCCTCGAAAAGCTGGCCACCACGGCGTGCCGCTTGGAAGGCGGCCGGGCCAGGAAGCTCGTCACCGTGCCCGGCCTGGCCGCCTCCGCGGCCATCACCACCTTAAGCCAAAGATCCCCGTGCCTTGCCGCGCACTCAATATCCTCAAAGCTCCAGCTCTTGGAGAAGAGGAGAGCCACGCAGACGGGCTCCCCCGACCATCGCTCCATGCCAAGGCCCAAAAAATCGGCCAGGAGAAGATCCCGTCGCTCATTCCCGCTCAAGACCTGCGCTTCCGCCGCCCATTCGATCAGATGCGCGACAAGATCCCGCTCCCCTCCGGCAACCAGCTTCACGCCGCTCTGCCACACGATCTTCCCGATCCGCTCCGAAGCCCACTCGGCCAGAGCCCAGGAGTCGATGAGGTCCATGGGCTTGCGGAGCTCCTCGACACGCCTCGCCATCGACTCCACCCTTTTTCCCGTTGCGGCCGCAAACCGCATCCACTCCTGGATCCCGCTCTCAAGGATCGCATGGGTCTCCAGAAGCTGCCGCCAGGCTTCCCCCTCCTCCGGGCTCAATTGGGGCGCTTCCTCGCCGCAGAGCTCCTTGCGAACCGCCTCCCGCCATTCGGGATTGGCGCCAAGCGCCTTCAGGATCTCCTCCGCGCAAGGATTCTCGATTGCCATTGGAGCAATGTGCGCACTTCCCCATGGCTGCACAAGATCCAAAGGGAGGGAAGCACCCAGGGGTCGATCCGCAGCTTCCGGCCAAGCGCAAAGGCCTGCCCATTCGCCGCCTCTTCCGATAGCGCCCAGCCGCCGGGAGCCGCCCGGTTTCCTGCACGGTCTCTCCGACCGCCGGACGGACGGCTCCAGGCTTCACGCTCCCTTGCCCTAGAAGGGGGGCTCTTCGTCCGGGATGGCCAGATCGCCCGGCCAGAAGTCGGCATGGGCCGGATCGCACGCAGAAGCCGACCCCAGGGAGCTCCCAATGACCCGCTTCAGCTTGCGATAGGCCTTGCCACCGCTCCTCACCTCCTCGATCTCGACCACCGCGGTGCGGGTCGCAAGCAGCTGGTTGGCCACCTCGCTCTCCAAGGTGGTCAGCCAGTACTCCTCCCCAGCCTTCTCCCGGACCAACAAGCGGAAGCAGCTCCAGGCCTTGCCCCCAGAGCTCCCCTGCTGGATCTCCGACTTGAGCACCGTCACCACCACGCGGCGATCCTGCCAATCGGCTCCCCAAACCTCCGGCGTTGGCGAGAAGCCCTCCCCCTCCTCTACCTCCTCGGACGGAAGCCCAAGGATGCCCAGCAGCCCATAACGCCGGGCATGGCGGATTGCGGCCCCATACTCCCGGGCTGTGGGAGCCGCCGGTTCCTTGCCTCCCTCCATCCTCCTCCCGGCCGTTACCGGCAACATGACCGTTACAGCGCGGTATTGCCCGCTCTCATGGGCAACCTCGGTCACCGCCCCTGCCCATCCCGGCAAGACGACCGGCGGCTGCGTGATCTCGAAGCCGTTGGCCCGAAGCGGCTCAGCCAGCGCGTCCAAGATGGATGCCAAGCTGCCATACCGATACCGCTCCGTACCGCTGGCATCCCTCCCGGCCTCAGCAAAGGCCGCCTTGGCCTTTGCCATCGCCCGGATATACTCCCGGCCAACGTCGCCCTCGACGGCCGACATCACCGGCCCATGGACCATCTGCCACCGGTAGGTCCTCGATTCCTCCAGCGCCAATCCCCATCTGTCGCCGGTCGGCGCTCCCGGCGAGCTCTGGTTGTTCTCTTCCATGCTGAACAAAGTACTTCTCGCCGGCGGCACCCGAGGCACGCCACTTTCCAGTCGATGCCGGAGAGGTTCTTCCCAGGAAGCTGCCCCCGGGGCGCGCCCTCAAGATCGATCGCTGACAGGATCCCATGCTTGCCATGCTCCCGGGCCGGATGGCCGCCAAAATCTCTTTTCTCATCGGCTTTTGGCTTTTCCAGCTCCAACCGGGTCATCCCCGCTCTCCACCGGCAAGCAGGGCAAGGTCGCTCTTCTTTCTCTCTTCCCACAGGCCACGGGTAAAAGCCCCGGGGGGATCTTTCATCCGATGCCTGGCGACAATCCCGAGCACGGGATCACCAGGAGAGGCAACGGCTTCCGAAGGCTTGACGCGCTGCTTGGTTCGGCTCCAAGGAGAATTGCGCCGAAATCGCGGGCGGAGAAGCTAGCTGGCCAGGATCGACGCTAAGGGTCCTCCATTCCCCGCTCAGGATGAAACCAGGCGAAGATCACGCCTCCGCCGCCCTGAGGAACGCCTTCGACCGAGCTTCCGCCGGCTCCAGCTCATAAGGACGCACCTTGGCTGAGACCATAACCGCCACGCCGACCGGCTCCCTAGTCTGCCGCTCCCTGCCAACCGGCAGCAGATCCGTGGCCTTCACCTGGCTGGAGTCGTCGCTGACCTTGCCAGCCTCTCCGCTCCTTCCCGCGGGGGGAGCGGGACGATCGAGCCGCCATGTTCCGGATTTGAGGAACGCGGCAATCCTCAGGGAACCGAAGCCTTGAAAGCCTCTGGCCATCCTTTTGGCTCCTTTTCCGGTGCAGCTCGGCGGATCTGGCCCGGGGGAGATGCGCCATGGCAGACAAGAGCGCGCAGAACTCGCTCCCTTACCCGAAGCGGGTGGAGGAGCTACCGATGGCGGGAGGAAGAGGCTATTGGTGGTCGAGGCGGGCCTTTCCGCTATGGTAGCAATGGCAGCAACCGCGTGGCCTTTCCCGCTTGGAGAGGAGCGCGACCGCCTTCTTGTCGAAGGAGACAAAGGTTTGGCCGCCCAGCCACTTGCCTTCCTGCGCGAGGATGCCATCGGCGAAGTCTCCCCCAGCTTCCAGCAGCGCAAGCCCCGCCTCCGCGGCGGACCGCACCGGATCTTGCGCCGAGGAGCCATCGAAAGACGCCGGGGAGAACTCCTGATCGCCACGTCCACCCCCCTTCCTCTTTCCCCAAAACTCTGTCGAAGACGGAGGGCAACAACCCCGCTTCTTGCCACCCCTGAACACAAAAATCCGCTCCCCTGACCCGCTCCATTCAGCGAGGAGCCTAAAATGCTTTCGCCCTGCTGTCCTTGGCATTAAACACCATCGCGCGCACCCCGACAATCTCCGCAACCTGGAGAGCGTGCTGAACCGCGTCGCGCAAGAGGCCAGCGCCGATTCCCTTCCGTTGCCATTTCTGATCCACGGCGAGTCGCGCAAGAAGCACGATCGGGATTGGATAACTGGCTAGTCCTTTTTTTAAGCGCTCTGGCACTTTGTCCGCACTGACCGCTCCGACCGCGAGAGTGGAAAAACCGACGACAGTGTTCTCGCCGACAAGGCCAACGTAAGTCCGCGAGGCGTCTTCCTGCTCACTTACTAGAGCGTAGTTGACCAGGAAATCGTCGAACGCCTTTTCTCCGTAATCGAAAGCGGAAAGGTCGTGCAGCGCATCAAGCTTGGCGATCGCAAGCCGCTCTCTGGCGCTTGCCATTCGAGAAGACGGTCGGTTCGCTTAGCAGCTTGCGCATGCGCGGCAAATCCCGAGGCGGAGCGTCAAGCTCGGCGACGAAAGCTTCCCACCCCTCTGGAGACAGTTTGATCACTCGGCTAACCTCAGCGGCTTCGTTGGGCACGAGGGAATGCTTCGACTCAGTCCTAGGCTGCGCGCTCATGGTGGAACCTGCCCAATGTCTTTCTTTGCCGCAGTAGAAAACTGGAATGGATCCAATTCAGCAATACTACGAAACAGGCAAACTGTAGTTGGCTAACAAACTATCATCAAGCGATCCGTAACGCTGTTCTAGCGCAATGCCTCGGCGACCAGTGAGATACGCTTGGCTTGCCGGCAACGCTCCGGCAAAGTTTCCCCGCCACGCGGCAATGTCTCGACATGGCCTCCCAGCCTCTCCTCCCTGGCCGTTCTTCTGGTCTTGCCCATCCCGATCGCCGTGGCCAGCATTACGCCGGTTGGCGTTAGCGTCTTGGGAACCATCGCCTTCGGCAGCTCTTCCCTGTTACTTCTGGGTGATCGGGCCGGCGATCGTCGCGCTCCGGCTGCCGAGATCGTGGCGTTCGCTTGCCAGCGGCTCGGCGATTCTACTGCTGGCGATCGCCCTGGTCTCGGCGGCTGGAGGATGGGCCTTCGCAGCTCGACCTTAGCATCGGCCAGATACTGCCGCTTGATCCGGCGTCCAAGCTGGGGCCGGGCTTGGATACCTGGTGGCTCATCGCCGAGATGCCGGAGCCGTCGCGGGCGGACATCCGCTGAGCGCAGCCGCAATTGCTGCTTGGAGCTCCGCGCCCGCCTCCTGCCGCGGAGCGGCTTCCAAAAGCCTTTCGCGGCGGTCGAATCGCGAGTTCGTCTGGGCTTGCGAATCGCCGATACGCTTGTCCAGGCTTTTGAATGGCTCATCAATCTGCGCCTCCAGGCTTTTGAAGCGCGCATCCATGGCGTCCCGCAGGTCGCCGATCCGCTTGTCAACCCACTCGAAGCGCTTGTCGATCTGGTGGAAGATTCCGTAGATCACGGCGCTCAAGCCGTTCCACGCCGATGTTGGCAGCCCGGCCGAAGGATCAAACGCCTGGGTTTCCATTGACGCGCACACCCGGACGCCCAGAGGCGCCGGTGTCATCCGGCTCCCACTGGCCGAGCGGCCGGTATACCTTTTCGAGATCCAGCGCAGATTCGTTTCGAAGCCGAGCGCCGCCGCCCCGGCCGAGTTTCAGAGGAGATTCCAGGGGCTCGTGTTTACTCGGGATGATCAAGCAAATTTTGGCCCGTGGCTGAGAGAGCTTTTGAGCGAAGTCCGGCGCGTGAAGGGCGTGCCCAAGCAGTTGTCCCGGTGATGTCCCGGCGCCGCGCACGTTTTCAAGCACGTGCCCGCCGCGAAGAAAGACCTGCCATGCGAAGCGGCGGTGAAAAATGCGCTTAAGCAGGTGGGAATCGACCTGCGGAGAGCTGACGGATGCCTCTCCGGCATTTCACCTTGCGGGAGCATGAAAGATGTCCGAAGCCGGATTTGCCGGTTGACGCACGGGTTTCCCGCCGGAGAACCGGGTATTCGTAAAAGTGGGTTGGAACGGGATCAAAGCTCACCCGCCTCAATCATGCGGATGAGTGTTGCAATGTCGGCCCCGTAGTTCTTCTCCCGTTTTGCATGCTTGTGTGGGTCGTAGGCTTCCGGCGCACGCATCGGGTGCACCCTTTCCATCACCGGCAGCCCGTACCCGATGGCATCGTCCGGCAGTCGATAACCCATCTCGACAAGCTCCGGTTCGCGTTTACGCTCAAACCGTGGGCGCTTCTGCTTGTTGCTGTGAATGCCCTCTGTGAACAGAATCTTCGCCCGCAGGGCCTCGAAGCTGTAGCCTCGGCCCAACCGATTCATCACCCGGATCAGTGAGTTCAGCGATTCCCTGTAGGCATTCGTCACCGGATGCTCGAAGTAGTTTAGGATGAAGGGCTGCCAGTTGGTGAAGGCACGGATCAGGTCGGCGAAGTATGGCCCGATTTCGGTCGAGATAGCCCTGTACCACGCCTCGTAGCGCCGCAAGGCTTCCTCTGGCGTCCCGGCCTCATAGATGCCGCAGAAGCCTTCCTTGAGGCTGTATGCCTCTCCCAAGGCCGGGTAGTTCTTCGCCCAGCCATCGAGGTTCACGCGCTCTTCGTCGTTCAGGTCGCGCTCGCGCTTGAGCATGACGCAGCGGTCGTGCATCAGACCGCGCTTCTGTTTCAGCGTCAGTTCGGCACGCAGTCCCTTGCGTGCTTTCTCCATCGCGTCGTTCGCCATCCTAACGACGTGGAACTTGTCGATGACGATGGTGGCATCTGGCAGTACCGCGCTCACCGCGTCGCGGTGGGGCGTCCACATGTCCATCGCCACGTATTGAACCTTGTCCCGGTTCGGCATCTGGAACAGGCACTTCGCCACCGTGTCCTTGTTTCGGTTGTGGAGCATGTCCACGATGGTGTTGCTCTGGATGTTCGAGACGACGCAGCGCGGCTTGTTGATGATGTGGAGTCCGTCGATCCCCATCCACTTCGGCGTCTCGAAGCGGACGGTCTGCTCAAGCTCGTTGATGTAGTCGCGGAAGATGTTGCGGATCGTTCCTTCGACCACGCCGGTTTCATCGGCCAGCGAGGTGAAGGTGCGCTTCAAGGCTTGTTGCCCGATCCACTTCACCAGCCGGTCGGTCATCATCCTGTTCTCGGCCAGCATCGGCAGCGCCTGCGAGAACGTCTTGCCGCAGGCTTGGCAGCGCAGCCGCTTGGTGTCGATGTAGATGCCTACACGCTTGCCGTGCATGGGCAAATCCTTGAACACCTGCTCGCGGGTGCCCCAAGAGATCAGCCGGTCGGACTCGCAGTGCGGGCAGGCCGAGGTCACGTCCACCGGCTCAGCGGTGACGTGGTAGTCATGGTCAGATTCCTCAACCCGCAGCACCCGGTACTGCGGGAGGTTCAGGATGTTGGCGGGCACTGTTCACAGCCTCGTGATTCTGCTTGGGTCGGTGCCACAAGGCCGGATCAGAAGCCAGACCTGCCACCACCCATCAGGTTCGCCGTGTGAGATAAGCATGACCGAGCAAGAAGTTTTTTGGCTCCTCGCTGAATTGAGTGGGTAAGGGGGGAGCGGATTTCGGTTAAGGGATGGCAAGAAGCGGGGTTCTTGCCATCCGTCTTCGACGGATTTTTGGGGAGAGAGGAAGCCGTCAAGGACACTTCGACTTCGTCGATCCTCCTTGACGGCGGATTGCCAGACCGGGCTGCCTGGTTGATGCTTGCGGGATGGATGCGAACAAGCTTTTTGCTGCGGCGCTGCAACTGGGTTCGGAATGGAAGGTGAGCCGGAGTGAGCTCTCCGCGAAGGAGCACACTCTGAAGATCTGGCTCGATTTTCAGCAAGGTCATCGGTTTCCCTGTCCGGAATGTCGAAGAGCTTCCCCCGTACACGATACGGTGGAGAAGCGGTGGAGGCACATGAACTTCTGGCAGTACCGGACCGAGTTGATCGCTCGGGTTCCTCGGATCGACTGTCCGGAGCATGGAGTTCGGCTGGTGGAGGTTCCTTGGGCCAGGGCGGGGAGCGGGTTTACTCTCATGATGGAGGCGGTCATTTTGATGCTTTCCCGGGAGATGTCGGTTTCCGCGATGGCGGAGATGCTCAAGGAGCAAGATACCCGGCTCTGGCGGGTCTTGGGGCACTACGTGGAAAAGGCCTACCGACGCGAGGACTGGAGCGAGGTCAAGAAGATCCTGGTGGATGAGACCAGTAGCAAGCGGGGCCACCGTTACGTGACGGTCGTTACCGATGCGGAGAGTCGGAAGCTGCTCTTCCTGGCCGAGGGGAGAGGAAAGGAGGCTCTGGAGGCCTTCGCCAAGGAGATGAAGGAACATAATGCCGATCCGGGGCAGATCGAAGCGATCTGCATGGATATGAGCCCCTCCTACATCTCTGGAGCCCGGGAGTTTTTTCCGAAGGCGGAGAGGATTTTCGATCATTTCCATGTCATGCAGATGGCGGGAGAGGCGGTCGACCAGGTGCGCAAGGAGTTCGGGCGTCAAGGGTTGCTGCCGAAAGGAAGCCTCTGGGCGCTCCGAGGTAACGAATGGACGCGAAGCGAGGAGCAGAAGGGTCTGCGGAGTTTCCTTTGCGCCGCCTATCCTCGATTGGGAAGAGCCATTGGGTTGCGGGAGGCTCTCCAAGAGATCCTCTCCCAGGAGGATCCCCAAGAGCTCCGCTGGTGGTTCCGGTGGGCTGATCGCAGTCGGCTTGCCCCCTTCCGAAGACTCTCCAAAACCATCAAAGAGCATCTGGGGGGAATCATCGCCTTTCTCCAGAGCCGGATCACCAACGGAACCATCGAAGCGATCAACGGGCTGATCCAGCTGGCCAAAAGGATGGCCAGAGGCTTTCGGAGCTTCCGCTACCTAAGAATTGCCGCGTTCCTCAAAGCCGGAAAGCTGCGGCTCGATCTTCCCGCTCTACCCACTTGAAACAGCGAAGAGGCGGGACATCCATGGCGAAGGAAAGCACTATGGTGCCGCGCGAGCTTAGCGTGATGAACCGCATGACTCCCTCACTGCTGCCGATGAAATGTAGGGTCATTTCCCGAAACTGCTCGGCAGGCGGATGAGGCCAAAGGTTCACTGAAACTGTTGCTCCTTCAAGCAACCCGAGCTGCGCGACATCCTGGACCTCGATGTGGCCACCACTTTTGAGAGTAGACAGCCCTTCGGGCGTCATGAGTGGATACCACGGAGCAAGACGGTCGCGCTTCTTGTACACGTCCATCTCATCGGGCACCCCGGCGTCAACCTTGATGTAGCGGTTAGCCAAGGCCTCGATGATGCACAAGTCCGCTGCGATGCGCTGACGGTCAGCCGGAATGTCGGGGTCCACGATGACCTTGTCGATACTCGCATGAGCCACCGCGCAACGGCCAGAATCGAACAGATGGTTGTTGACATCGATGCCCTGAGCGCGCAGCGCCTTGATGCGTTCTACAGCTCTCTCGTCGGTCAACCGGTCCAGGTTTTTCTCGACCCACTCGACGCGTTGCTCGCTTGGCATCTGACTTTCAATGACCTTGAAGAAGCTCAGAAAGCTGTATCCTTCATGGACGCGACTCAGCCGGCGTCCCTCGCGCAGAAACGCGAGGGCCTTACGCACCTGGTCATCTTCAATGACGGGCATGTGGTTGCAATTGAAGCCGTGCGCACCTCCTTCTCCGATCTCGGTATAAAGGTTGGGGCTAGCGCGATAGCGAACGATGGAGGTCCCCCACCAGGTTTGGCTCGTGATGTCGACATAGCCGCGCTTATAAAAACCGAGGACGGAGGTGAAGCGGTACAGCCGCGACATCGCCTCGTCCACATCGCCTTGCTCAGCAGGCGTGCTGATGCCCGGCGCGCTACGCACCTCGCCTTTCTGCTCGGGTTTCACTCCCTGCAGGAAGTATTCTTGGCCGTCGTACTCGATCCAGACATCATCCTGCGGCCAGGGAATCGACGAAACCACTCCAACCGACAGCCAGCCCCGGCGGCCGTTGATCCGTCCGAGCGCAGCAGCCCCAAGCAAATGCTGGACGTAGGGGGTTTTCATCGGCCTTACAGCCCTCCCCGCGGATCAGCAAAGCTTTTGAATGGCATCAAGTAGCGTTTCGCCTCCAGAACCGCTTGGAAGCCATCCGCCTCGGCCACCGTGATGCAGCCAAAGCGAATCGCTTCGAGCAAGATCAACTCCGTTCGGAAGATGCGTTCCTCCCCGATCCTCTTGCTTGCTTCCCGACGGAAGCACTTCTTTTCGTCCGACGCGATGTGCCACCCCTGGGTTTCGGCCAGCGCAAGGCATGCCGCTTCGCCACGGCCCATCACGTCGCGCAGCTCGCTGAACAACGCAAGGTATTCCACACTATCGATGTCAACGAGGCTAAGATCGCCACGGCAGATCGCAGCTTCAGTCTCCGCGCGCTGAGCTGGATCAATGATCTCGCCGAGCACCTCCTCAGGCACGAGGAATCGGTACGGCTCGAGCATACCCAGAAGCGGCAACTTCCCGATGTGCAACAGGTTGATGAGGACGTTCGTATCGATGACGACGACAGCTCCCTGGCGATCGGTGGCCGTTGATTGGTCGCTTGCCACGATCACTCCCAATTTGCAGAGGCGATGAACTCCTCCATCTCCTGTGGACCAAGGCCGACCATGGAAGCCAACTCGGCGAACTTTCTGCGCGTGATCTCCTCTCGACGATAGGCTTCTCGCGCAAGGGCGAGAAAACGACGGCGCAAATGAGACCTATCTTCGGTCGGGACCTCCGGGGCAGCAAGGAAGCGCGCAATCTTCCGGCCATCTCCGCGGTCTTCCTCGGCCTTGAGGCGTTGGAACTCGCGCTCGTCGATCAGCCGAAGATTCATTAGGCGATAGAGGACCGAAATCCGGCTCACTCTGAAATGATGAGCGAGCAATACGACGTCATGGAGCTGGATCGCTTGCGATCCGGGCGTGGCGCGCTGCTCGACTTGCACTACCTCAGCCTCGTCGAACACCGCCATCTGGGCACGGCTCGTCACCCCCTTGCCGAGCTCGAGGATGAACTGCGCGACGCCTTCGGCCGACATCAGGAACTCCGCCGCGAAGGCATTGGCGCGAACCTCGAGCAGGTCCGAATGGTTCTCCACCCGACTGATCGCAAGAGCCCGGTCTCGGTCCATCAGCACGTGTCCATACTCGTGGGCCAAGGAAAAACGCTGACGCACAGGTGCATGGTTCGCGTTAATTGCCACGAACAGGCCAATCGTGCTGTCGATAAGGGTGAGCCCCGATATGTTTTCCGGAAGCGCGACCGTACTAGTACGCACTCCTTGCGACTCGAGCAGCTCGCTCAGGGCCCCGATGGGGGCTAGGCCAAGTTTCAGTCTCCGCCGCTCCTCGGTGGCCACTTTTTGCCCCTGCCCAATCGCGTCCCAACGCGACTTCGCCGATCGCAATTTATAGGCTGGGGTGATGAGCCGGACGCGATCGATCTCGAGCAGCCGCTCGAGATTGGTCAGCTCGCGCCCAAGCGCCATGCTGTCCTGTAACGCCTTTCGGAGGTCTACTTGCTGGGCGAGTTCGGCGTCCAAGCGAAAAAGCGCCGAAAGCGCGTCACGCTCCGCGAAGGCCGTGGCAAAGAAGGATTTGATGTCCCTGCCCAGCGCCCGCGCGAGGCGATCCAACTCCAGGCTCGAGACGGACCGAGCTCCCGACTCGATCTGGCCGAGCGCGACGCGGCTCAGTCCAACGGACTCGCCGAGCTGTTCCTGGGTGAGCCCGCAGCTTTCCCTCGCGGAGCGAATCCGCCGTCCCAGCTCCTCTTTCGTCATCTCCATGTTCGTTCCTTTTGCTATTGTGTGATGGAGTTTCTATCTAGAATTGTCCCTAAACGGAGTATATGCAAGATAAATCGTCCTCCAGGTCATCGGCCAAGCGTGGAAGAGTGGAGAGCTCCTCTTGCTGGGCTTGGGACCTCACGCCAAAGTTGGGGTCCGCGGATGAAAGGTGAAAAGATCGTGGTGTCGCGAGAAATGCGCCGCGGAAGTCTTTTTGCTCTCAAGCGACATCGCAAACTGACTCCTTGGCCTTATGGAGAAGGAGAGCTGACCCCCCGATGCGGTTTTCTGAGCGGTTGCGGCAAAGGGGTGGGCTGCTGCTGCAGGTCAGAGCGCCGTTTCGCCTTGAGCCAATCGAGGATCGCGGTGGCCACTAGCCGCCATTTCTCACGAAGGCCAACCGTGGGCGGAAGCAAGAAGGCCTTCAAAAGAGTAAAGGGAAGGCCACCTTTCGCCGGTAGGAACGGAGTGGGCCAACGCCCGGATTGACACCCTCTGGCTCAAGCTCTTCAAGATCGGCACGCTGGTCAGAGTGCTTCCCCGTTCACCAGGAGATCCCCTCGGGCGGAGCCTTGCTCCCGAAGCGAGCTTCTATCCTTTACAGAGCTCGCATTCGGCCCAATTGAGGAGAACTCTTGCTCGATCCCCGCTCGCGAAGAGCCTTTCCCTGCCGAACACCCTCTCAATCGACGCGGGCCTCCCTTTCTTTCGTGAAACCTCGCGCTGGTGAGAAATGGCGGTTCATCCACGCCAGCCTTGCGGTTGGTCTTGCACATATCGCATGTAATATGTTGTCATTGATCCCATCATGTCTCCATGAGGCTGATCCTTGACACCGCGACCATGGTCGCCGCCGTTCGCAGCGACGCGGGAGCATCCCGCCGCCTGCTGGTTGCGGCGTTGGAACGGCGCTTCACGCTGCTCGCCTCGATGCCGCTGATGATCGAGTATCAGGCGGTCATGACGCGATCTGAGCATCTGGAGGCATCCGGGCTGTCGGTGGACGAGGTTACTGCGTTGCTGGACGCCGTGGCGGCGGTGGCCGAGCCGGTGCGACTGGCGTTTCTGTGGCGGCCGACGCTGCGCGATCCGGACGACGACATGGTGCTGGAGGCAGCAACGAACGGCAGGGCTGATGCCATCGTGACGTTCAATCTTCGCGACTTCCGGGAAGCCGCGGGGAATTTTGGGATCAAGGTCCTCGCTCCAGGCGAGGCATGGAAAGCATTGGAGGTTAAAAGATGAGGAAGAGCAATTTCGCGCTGCGGCTTCAGGCCTCGCTGATGGACGAGGTGCGCAAGGTGGCCGAAACGGAAGGGGTGGCGATCAACCAGTTCATCAACGTGGCGGTGGCCGAGAAACTCTCGGCCCTGCGCACGGAGGCCTATTTCGCGGAACGTGCGGCTCGCGCCGACATCCCCAGGGCGCTCGACATCCTTTGCCGAACGGGCAAGGGCAAGGCTCCGGTGAAGGGCGATGCGCTAGCCAACTGATTCATCGCCGTCATTGCGGAAGGAAGAAGCTGCGCTGGTGCGCCCGCGGACTGCCGCCGGACAAGGCGCTCAAGAAGGCCTCCGCGGAGATCGAGATTGCCTCGCGGGCCGCTGCGGCCAGGAAGTCCAGGCTGGATCACCCTTGATCCGGTTCGCGTCCGTGGTTACCAGCCTTCCGCCGACGGTTGCCCGAGCGTCCCGGTGATGAGCGCCGGGCGTCCGTTCCCAGCCAGCCTAGAAGCGGTCTGCTCCTAAAAATGTGCCCAAACATGTCTATGGATGGTGAGCGCATCCTTTTCGTCACGGTTTTGACCGGCTGGGCCCGGATTGCCATGGCCGTTTCGCTCTCCGGTTGACCGGGCGGTTTTGATGCGCCGACGCGCATCTGGATGATCCGCCGGGACATCTCCAGTCTCTTGGCCTTGCCACGCAAATCCAGAATCTCCCTGGCGAAGACCGACGGCCTCCGCTCCCCAAGAAACTCCCGGACCGCCGTGTTGACCCGCCCCTCCACCTCCGCCCGAACCCTGGATAGCCGACGCGCCAGCTTCCTCCGCCCAAGGTTGCTCCGCCGGATCCGGCGCGCCTTGGCGGGATCCTTGGCGTCGCGGGCCAGGCCCAGCCTTGGGGGGCAGCCAGCTCGTCACGCAGGACATCTCCGGCCGCTCGACAGAGCCTTCTCTCCAGGCACCGGACGCCGACGTGTCCATGCCCGTCGAGCCCGTTTGGACATCGATGGTGGCCAGCTCGCTACTCAGCAGAGAATGTGCTCTCAAGTTCGCCCTCGATCAGCTTGAAGAACCAGTCGTCGGTCAGATCGTGCGCCTTGTCCAGCCACCGCGAGAACCCGTCAGGGATGGATGGTGTACGGTCGCGCCGCCCATCTGTACCAGAGGCCATCGGTCCTTCCCTGTCCTAAAACGGTGCTGCACCACCTGTATAGCCATCGCATCGGGAATCTGGGCAGTCGGCAGCATCTCATGGAACGGATATGCGCTCTCCACCCTTTCCGAGAATCGGCCAAGCAAGAGATGGTAATCCGGGTCTCCTCCCATCCCCGCAGCCGGTAGGATCCACCTCAGCTCCAGGATGACTTCGACGAGGGGTTTGTTCTTCAGTTCTTTTCTGGGCATTCCGCTCTCCGCCGGGATTCTGACTTGCCAGCGAGATCGACCGCCTCGGCCGGAATCGCAAGGGTGTGCCGCTACGATCTCGCGCTTGACGTGGTCGAGGCGGATCGGCGGATTCTGGATTGGGACCCGCTTCTCCATCTCGCCAATATGTGCCGCCGTAGCGCGCCAAGCAATCGCGGCAGAACGTCTTCCGTCGCCCCAGCAATGGCTTGAGCGGCTTGCGATCACCGTCTGGGGACTCCAAGCTTCCTGGAGCTCCGCCCTTGTTGGCCTCGGGGCGGGTCTCCTCCGTGATCTCTCCCATGTCCGACGGCGAAGGCATAGCTCCTCACGGGCAGCCCAGGAAAAATCTACTCAGCCTTGGAGAAGATCACCAGATTGGCGGCCAAGGCGGCCCGGAGAGCCCTGAGCAGAATCTTCCGAGCATGGGATGGAATCCTCGCCCCAATCCCTAGATGACCTGCTCGACCGCGACCGCCCCGTAGGTCGGTACTTGGTCTGCCGATCCTTCCCAACCGCCACGATGTCCGCCCAGATGACCTCCTCTTCCTCCTCGAGGCTGATGGATCCCGCCGGATTGCCAATGGAGAGAGAGGGGAAGCATGTCTTACGGTCCGGCGCCTTCACATCCATAACCATAAATGCACGAGCGCCATTGTAGCCGTTCTGCTTGCGGCGCACGCTCTACTCGAGAAGACTGGAAGACGCCAACGTGCCTGAAGCGAGCAGGGTTACCGTTACGTGACGATCGTTGCCAATGCAGCGAAGCGGCTCTTCCTGCCTGAAAGGAAAGGAGGCTCTCCCAGAGATCTTCTCCCCGAAGGATCGCCAAGAGCTCCGCTGGTGGTTCCAGTGGGCGGATCGCAGTCGGCTTGCCCCTTCCGAAGACTCTCCAAAGCCATCCAAGAGCACCTGGGGGGAATCATCGCCTTTCTCCGGAGCCGGATCACCAACGGAACCATCGAAGCGATCCAGGGGCGGATCCAGCTTGCCAAAAGGATGGCCAGAGGCTTCCGAAGCTTCCGCTACCTGAGAATTGCCGCGTTCCTCAAAGCCGGAAAGTTGCGCCTCGATCTTCCCGCTCTACCCACGTGAAACAGCGAAGAGGCCATGTTCTTATGATGGAACTTCCTTATACCCCCACCCGCGGTGGTCGGGGTATTTATAAAGCCGATGCTCTATCAAGCTCCACCCTGGGTGATCTTGCTTCTCGCCGGACTTCCACCATGAGTAGGCGCATCGCGCAACGAAATCTGCGATCTGAAGGCCAAGGGAATATTTACTGTCGACAAAATGGATCTCCAGAACATTTGTGATTTTGAGTTTCCACTGGTATATCATCCCATAGAACTTGTCTGAACCCTGCCCAGACGATCCTTCGAGAACTAGATTCGTAACCTCGTTCCGCTGTTTTGGTTCGTCCCGCTTGTTGATATCGATCAGTACGAACGCCTGAATACGCATATCCTCCGCAAATCCCTGCACCCGCTCGAGAAACAATTTCAGACCGTAATATGCCGGATCCTTGGGTTCCTTATACTTGGCCTTATGGCGAGCTTTGTCGACACACACTACGAAGTAGGTTACTTCCCTATGATCGAGGTAGCTCTGGCGGACTTGGTTCTTGCATTTTGTGTGCTTTCCCCAAAATCCCTTCCCTCGGTCCAGCGGAGCTGCCTTAATCTCTTCACCCATCCCAAGCAAATCAGCATTGGTGTGTGGAAGGTCGCAGGCTCTAACCGAGCTACGAATTTTCGTGTAGATCCGCTCGAGTTCATTCGAGTCGATAGCAGCAGCAGCGACAACATGCACAGGCTGATTTCTGATGTTGCTTTCAGTTTGCCAATTCTCCTCGTAACCGCACTCGTCCACGAACACAAGAAACATGTTTTCGGCTCCTGACTATTATTGCTGATACGCTGTGCTTGCTGCTAGATGCTCACTAGGACCTCCTGCTTCCGCTCCAGGAGACCTGCCACAATTTCCATGAAAGGGGGTGCCTCGGCCTCCTTCCGGTTCGACTTACGAGGGGTGAAGTCGAATCCCGCACCGTTCAGCGCGTCGATGGCCGCGATCCGAAGATTGTCCAAAAGATCGGCTGACCACGGGCCACGGATCGTCTCCCATCTCGTTCGGATCCTTCTCTTCCGGTTCGCGAAGCCCCTGCCGTTCTCCTTCCTCGTGCTCATGCCCAAGCAGCCCCGTTTTTGCTTAAGCGCTGGCCGTTAGTTATTCTACTTCCTCTTGCCCAACTTCTTCTCGAACCGGCCGAATACCGATCCT
This sequence comes from Methylacidimicrobium sp. B4, assembly GCF_017310545.1. Classification (NCBI taxonomy): domain Bacteria; kingdom Pseudomonadati; phylum Verrucomicrobiota; genus Methylacidimicrobium; species Methylacidimicrobium sp. B4. The sequence goes on along the minus strand of NZ_CP066203.1, from coordinate 2,317,170 downwards.
TTGCAATTCACGTTCAAGGAGGCATACCGTGCGATTTCGATCGGCATACCACTCCGACTCCCGAACACGCACGAACTTCCATCCTGCCCGCTCAAGCTGCCGCTGCCTCGCCATGTCGGATTCACATCTCTCGGGCCCATGCCAAGCGTCACCGTCACACTCCACGGCGAGCCGATTGGACAATCCCTCGACCACAAGATCAATGCGGTAGCCCGCGACTTCATACTGTGGATGAACCCTATAATTCTTACGAAGCAGCTCTAAGGCGACATCGACTTCGAACCAACTTTCGTATGGGTCCGGCTGGCTGCCTGGTCGTCTATGGGTCCGTAGTGCTTCGTGCTCGAGTCGCTCGAGCTCCTGATAGACCGGCTGGATCTGCTCGGGGCTCGAAAAAAATTGCAAGAGGCGCCAGCGCAGATCTTCACGACTGAGGTCATGCAGCTGGACGCTATGGAAAAGCCACACCTGATCTCGCGCCCGGCTCATGGCGACGTTGAAGCGCCGCTGAGCTCCGATTTCCGTCAATGCCCTAAACCGATGATCAGGGGAGACGATCAGCGACAAAAAAATCACATCCCTCTGATCTCCTTGGAAGGAAGCAGGCACTCCGCAGCGCAGTTTTCTCTTCTCACGAACATCGGACTCAAGGGCCTCGGCTAGTTTCTTTTCAATGAGATCCACTTGGGCGTGTCCCTGCAGGACGATCACCCCCATGGTCTTCTCGTCATAGGTGTCATCATCGATACACGCGCGAATTCTCTCCACGATTGCCTCTGCCTCCGCACGGTTAAGGATACGCTCCCCACTGCCTTCGCAGACGCCTTGCGGCACAAAGTGAGATTGCAGCGGTTCCAATCGATTGGGAGGCGGCTGTCGCAAGGGGACCAAGGGGGCATCTGTGTAACAGAGATCGTTGCTGAAGCGAATAATCTCGGGCACGCAGCGAAAATGCTCGCGAAGGGAGACGGGGTGTCCAAAAGCTCGCTCGGCATGGTCGTAGAGACTTGTGTCAGGCCGGAATTCGTCCCGGAATCGAAAGTCGTGAAGATGATCGCGCGCGAGACGGGCAATGTCATCTTCGGAGACGCCCACTCCTTCCGGGCTATTCTGCTTATCGTCCCCGACGACGACGATTCGCTTGGCCAGGAGAAGCAACGCCAAGGCATCGATTCCCGCTTGCGAAGCCTCATCCACGATCACCGTATCGAAAATTCCGGGCGTCGGGTCCGTGGTCGCCCACAGCCTGTGGAGCGGCATGATCCAACATGGCATCTTGGGGAGACACTTCTTCAGGTACTGGCGGGCTGTTGTCCGATGCCGATAGGCATACTTGCCCGTTCCTTTTCCGATCCGTGCGATTGCCTGTGTCCAAGCCGTGAGATTTTGCTCCGTCTGATCATCGAGTCGCAGAAAGAAGGCGTGCCAGGCTTTAAGTGCTACGAGCTTCTCGAGCGTTTTCTCTTTATCCTTTTGCAGCCGCTGTCCTCTTTCGGTGAGCTCCTCGTGATGCTCCGGGTCTGCCACCTTGCAAAGCCACTTCCTCGCAGCGGCCCAAGCCCATGCCCGTTCGAGCTGACGCAATCGATCCTTCCACTCCGGATTGCCTTGGGTCGACTGCAGGCGCCTTGTGAGCTCGGGAGATGTCCCTCGAAGCTGACCAAGCAGCTCCTGGTAGTGGCGTAAGTCCTCTTTCGCCTTCATCAAGCGTTGCCGCGCCTGCCACGCGGCGGTCCACCTCGCGGGGTCAAGATCCTCGATGGCCTGCGCAAGCTCAGCCATGCAGGGATGCACCGCGTTATGGGCAAGCCCACGGATTATGCCGCGCCACTCCTCGACTGGCGCCCTCATCTGCTGTGCAAGGCGAAGGGCTAGCTCGGCTTCGAGGGCGCGTCGCCACCTTGTGCGCTCAGCGGGTTCGGCCAGAGTCACTCTCCTCTCAACCGGAACTAGATCGAGAGCGTTGCGATCAGAGGCTCTGAAGTATTCCACCAGACGGGTAAGCTCTTGAGCAAGATCCGCCACCAGATCTACTGCACGTGCGGGCTCGCTATGAGGAATTGCCACCGGACTCGGCCATCGTGTTTGGAACTCCTGAAGGAGCCTCTTTAGTTCGAGGAACCCCAATAGCGCGTCGAGCGACTTCTCCTCGCGAGGTGGCCTCCCATTGACCTTGCAGCGTTTCTCGATGTAGCGCGTTTCCCGTACGACGCGAGGAGCAAGAAAACCCCAGCCTCGCCGACCGCCGTTTCTAAAGTGCTCAAGCCGTTGCCGAGTGTCGGCCAACAGCGTCCCGCCCTCGATGTCGGACGGCACGTCGATCTGGAAGGTAGCGGCGCGCTCCCGTGCTGCGCGCATCTGCTCGACGAGGCCCCTAAGCTCGCGTTCCAATCGATCCCCATTACGGCCCCAATCTATCAGCAAGTCCTTCACGATTTGACGGGTTGGGTCACCGAGAATGGACTCCGCCCGCGCCGCGTGTGCCTCGAGATTCTTCAGAAAGTTCCGGCACGCATCGAGGTTCGCGACACAAACCGCTCGCAGCGCAGGCAAGTACTCATCGGATAACGCGCCACGCATGGACTCAGCTTCATCTTCTGCGGCACGAAGGCTCTGAAGCGCTTGCGCGAACTCACTGGGATCGGGAAGGGGAAACGTGCCGACCTCCAGGCGGAGCTCGCTGAGATGTTCGTTAGTCATGGCCGCGTGAACGTCGGCGAGGAACTCGATATCGTCGGGCCCGAGGGGACAGCGGCTCTGCTCGTCTGGCAATGGTGGAAACCACTCGTACCTCTCGCGTTCTTTCTCGACCTGCCTTGCAATCTGCGCAGCAGTTCCCTGATATCCCCCAATGAGGGTATGCGAGTGAGTCTCGGCTTCTCGTAATTCCCGAAGTTGGCGGACAACTGCGGCAGTCTCATCTTCGAGTTGACGGAGTTTCTCCTCCCATCGATCGATCTCGCTCTGCGCTTGCTCTGCCCCCCTCCATTCGTTCTTCCGGGAAAGGATGCCCCGGACGCTATCTTCCAGAAGCCGGTGGTCCTCGCGGCCTGAGTCGAAAGCGGTGACGCAGAGATTACGGATCTCCTCGGGCAACAGTTTCCGCAGCACATCCAATGCTTTCGATACATGGGCCGTGATAAGGACACGTTCACCCGTTGCTAGGAGGTGACAGATTAGATTGGCGATAGTATAACTCTTCCCGGTTCCGGGCGGTCCCTTGACCAGCACATAAGGGTGAGCCGCAAGGCGATCGATAATCCGTCGTTGCTCCTCGTTTGTTGGTCGGGGGAAGTAAAGGCGGTCGCTTGCGTCGGCAAAATCGACAGAGGGATCAGCTCCTCCGACGGTCGGACTCCTCGCGGCTTCGCCCTCGCTGATGAAACGTTCCCAAGGGGCTGTCGTTGAAAAAGCCGGCTCCCGCTCACAAGCGTTCAGGAGATTGCCGATCAGCTCTTCGTATACCGTGGGGCGCCTCTCGCGAAGGACGAGTGCGGGTGCGTAGAGAATTCGCAGCCTTTGATCCGCTCGTTCCAGTGGACTCCAGACGTCTTCGCTGACTTCGCTATCGCCGCTCGTCTTGTTAGCGATGATACGAAGGACCTTGGCGACGCTGGCCTTGTCCCAGGCCCGAACATCCAGTTCCTCCAACCGATCTTCAAGGTCGGTGCCGTCCAGCCGAGGCTGGGCTTGTCGCTCGAGCATGTCCAAGTCAACACGGAACTTCTCAAAGGAAGCACCTGGCGCTGCTGTGAGAATCCCCCTTACTGCGTCCAGGCTGATCTCAGCAGGAGCCGTGAGCAAGTGCCGCTTGACGGTCACCCCAGTCGAATCGCGCCACTGCAGGAGCCCTACCGCCAGGAGCAGTTCATAACGCTCCTCCGCTTCCTCAAGCCGCCGACGCATGAAGTCAACGTCTTCGTAAACGCGCTGGACGATTTGCCAGCGGCGCATCTGCTCTGCCCAAGCCCGCCACTCATTCAGGAGGTATTTGCGCCAGACAGTCTTTATCTCACAGTGATCCCCTAGGCGCCGCACCTCCGAAACTCTCGCAGTCTGTGGGCGGCCCGCTCCCCGCAGAGCGCCAGGATCTGGCACTCTCCTTTCGACGGGGATAGTGATCTGCGGATTGAGCAGGCCAACAAGGTCCTCCAGTCCCCAATCCACATATTTGTCTGGATCAGACTGAAATTTTTGCGAGACCCAGTCTTTCAGCTCCTTGGGCACTGCGGGAAACGTCGGCTTGCGCTTCTTGCGAATTTCGAGCCAGCGATCGGGGACCTCCGCCGGGTTATCCGCCAGGAATGGCGATTTACATGCGTCTTTCCACGTTTGCGGCAGATTGCGAGGGAGATCCGCAAACCAGAGAAGCTTCTCTTCGTCTCGATAAGATGGGACCCGCTCCCGCCGAAGAGTAACCGTCGCTCGGAGAAAGTGGAGCAGCGCAGCCGTCTTGCGCGAGGTTGCGTTCACCGTTCCTCCACCTCCGGACTGGCCGCTAGAAAACCGCCAATCGGGTAACGGCGGCATTCAAGGTGGTCCGGGATGGCGTAAGACGCCTCGCCATCCACGATGGATTCATTCCAGGGGAGCACGACCGCCCCGTTCCGGGAGAGTTTTGGAAGCATATCCCAGGCGTTCTGCTTCCGATGGGTAACGAAGAGAATCGCAGTGAACTCGGGGACAACGTCCTTGCTGCTGGCTTCAGCCAGATTTTCGCCGGAGAGGCGCAAATCCGGCAGCGTCCGCTGGCGCTCGGTGGGATGAGGAGCCCACCAAGACACCTGGGGATCCATGTTTAACCGCTGTGCAGAAGAGGAAGCCAACCCCTCCTGCAGCGCGGATATCTTCGCGCTCCTTGCCAGGCCTGCCATCAGGATCGAGCCGCCGGAGAGCTCCTGCCCCTCTCCTCTCTTTCGCGAGGCCGGATCCGCCAAGCGCTCCGCCATGACTCGTTTCCTCCACCTTTCGCAGGTCTGCGTGCCTTTTCCAACCGGTCAGTCCGCGTCAACCTCACCAAAGCACCGATGGCGACCCATCTTCTGGCATCCGATCTAGCCTCTCCGAGAAAGCTTGAAGAGCCACCCAATAGATAGACAACTCTTCAATGGCCAAGATGTCGCTTCACCTTTCCTGCATCGGAAGCACCTTTCTGCCGGGAAGGCAACTTTCCTGTCATTGCACCTTAGGCAACTCACGGAGTTTGCAGTCAGTGAGAGTTGGTGTCAGTAGATTTCCTAGAGACGCCTTCCCTCAGCTCGCTAAATATCGTCCGCCAGCCGACGGGCAGGAAGCCCTCAAGGCAGCCGATGGCCGGGAGACAAAGCTTGGGAACATCGACGCCCATCGATTGCCCGGAGCGGGTCGATGGCGGCCCCCAAGGAGCAACGACCGATCTCTTCTAACGGAGCATCCTGCGGGCTCAATGCCTCAAGGCCTTCTTGGGATGCCGGTAGCGGATGAGCAGGGCCTCCCGGTTGACCTCCCAATCGGGCAGGACGAACTCCTCCACGGCATCGCCTACCCACTGGCTCTGCTTCTGCAGGAGGACGACGGCATCGGCATGGCGCTTCTTCGCCTGCTTGACGAGCCCGCGCAGGGTTCCCCCTCCGCCGATCGGTCCCTTGCCCCGGGTCTCCATGACCGTTCCCAGGACCCAGGCGGGACGGTCTGGGCCGCCGCGCGTCCAGACGTCCATCCCGTCGACGACCCGCTTGGTGCCGGGCTTGGCGGGGAGGAGGAACCCCGGGCCTTCGGTCGGCATGTAGCCGACATTGGCGCAGGCACCGAGCAGGCCTGCGAGCAGGAGGATCCCCCAGCGGGCCCAAGCGGGCATTTTCACCCTCCTTTGCACGGTCAAGCTCCTTTCTTTCCCGGAGCGGAGCAGGCTCAGGGGATCACCCGGGTCCCCAGAAGCTCTAGAAAGCGGGCGAGCCATTCCGGATGGGCTGGCCAAGCGGGTGCGGTGACGAGGTTGCCGTCGACCAGGGCCCCGGTCGGCGGAAGATCGACATAGGTTCCTCCCGCCGCCTTGACCTCAGGTCCAACCGCGGGATAGGCCGATGCCCGCCGGCCTTTCAGGCCCCCGGCGGCGGCGAGCAGCTGGGCGCCGTGACAGATGGCCGCAATCGGCTTGCCCGCATCGAGGAACTCTCGGACCAGATCCAGGACCGCCGGGTCGAGCCGCAGATATTCGGGAGCTCGCCCCCCGGGGATCACCAGGGCGTCGTAGTGCCTCGGGTCGATCTCCGCGAAGGTGGCGTTCAAGGGGAACCAGTGGCCGGGTTTCTCCGAATAGGTCTGATCGCCTTCAAAATCGTGAATTGCCGTCTTGACCTTCTCCCCCGCCCGCTTCCCGGGACAGACGGCATCCACCCGATGGCCGACCATCCGCAAGGCCTGGAAGGGCACCATCGCCTCGTAGTCCTCGACGAAATCGCCGACGAGGAGCAGGATCGTCTTCGCGCTCACGGCCCCTGGTCCCCCGTGCCTAAACCTTCAGGAGCTCGGCTTCCTTGGTGTGGAGGAGCCGGTCGACCTCGGCGATGAACCGGTCGGTCAGCTTTTGCACCTCCTTTTCGGCGCGGGTGAGATCATCCTCGCTCACCTCCGACTCCTTCTGGAAGGCCTTCGCCTCCTCGAGCCCATGCCGACGGACGCCCCGGAGGGCCACGCGGCCCTCCTCGGCCATCTTCCGCACCACGCGAATCAACTCGTGCCGGCGCTCTTCGGAAAGCGGGGGGACCGGCAGCCGAATCAACTTGCTGTCCACGATGGGATTGATCCCGATCTTCGCCTCCTCGATCGCCTTCCGGACCGCATCGACGACGCTCGGATCCCAAGGCTGGACGACGAGAAGATGGGCGTCGGGTGCGGTGATGGCCGCCAGCTCGCGAAGGCGCATCGGAGAGCCGTAGGCCTCGACCGAGATGTTCGCCACGAGCTCCGGCGAGGCCTTGCCCGATCGGACCGAGGCGAACTCCTCGCGGAGGTGCTCGATGGCCTTCTCCATGCGTTCCTCGGTATGGAAGAGAATCTCTTCGAAGCTGCTCATGCTCTGCCTTTCTGGTTCATTCTGAGGGGAGAGGGTTCCCGGTGCAACAAGAGAACTCGGCGCTACGCGCAGACCCGCGTGCCGATCGGCTCGCCATAGACTGCGGCCCGCAGGTTGCCCGGGGCAAAGACGTCGAAGACGACGATCGGGATGTTGTTATCCATGCAGAGCGTGAAGGCGGTCGAATCCATGACGGAGAGCCGCTTCTGGATCGCGTCGATGTAGCGGAGCTGCGTGAACCGCTTGGCCCCGGGATTGAGATGGGGATCGCTATCGTAGACCCCGTCGACCTTCGTCCCCTTGAGGATCACCTCCGCCTCGATCTCGCTCGCCCGCAGGGCGGCCGTCGTATCGGTCGAGAAGAAGGGATTGCCGGTGCCGCCCACGAAGATCACGATCCGCCCTTTTTCCAAGTGGCGAATCGCGCGCCGTCGAATGAAGGGCTCCGCCACGTTCCGCACCTCGACGGCGGTCTGCACCCGGGTCGGGATCCCGATGCTCTCGAGGGCGCCTTGCAGAGCCAGGCCATCGATGATCGTCGCCAGCATCCCCATGTAATCGGCGGTCGGTCGATCGAGCCCGCTCTTGAGGCCCGTCGTTCCTCGCCAGATGTTCCCGCCCCCAATGACGATCGCAATCTGGATTCCCGAGCCGTAGACCTCCGCCACCTGGCGCGCGATCCGAAGCGTGACCTCCATCGAGATCGGGGCTTCCGGGCCGCCCAGCACCTCCCCGCTCAGCTTCAAGAGAACCCGTCGATAGGCCGGGGGTCGTCGGTGATCCGCAGGCGGTTCCATGGAGGCTAGGGCACCTTCCCTTCTCTCGCTGCGCTTGTCAATGCTTCCCTGCTTGGGCGCGGAATGGCCCTTCCCGGTCGCTTGGCTAGCGTATGGAGGGCCTCCTTGCAGCACCATGATATCGGAAATCGCTGTATTGACGGACGACCCTCTCCCTCAGCCAGCCGAAGGGAATGTGAACCGCATAGCGGTAGCGGACCTCCTTGGGACCCCAGTCTCCGTTCGGGAGCCGCTGCGACTCCCAACGAAACTCCAGCTCGTAGAGGCGCGCAAAGAACCAGGCGACAGCAACCGGATGCTCGAGGAAGCCCTCGTTTCGCATGAGCGAGTCATCCTCCTTGGAAACCCAGAGGTGGCCCCAGACCGCATTGCAGACCTTCTCCTCCCGGTTCCGGTAGGGCATGTTCGGCTTCGGGGTAAAGCGAATCTTGTAGCAGTCGACCCCGTTGACCGTTTCGCTGCCGTCCATCGCATAGAAATAGTGGTCGATCAGGTTGAGGACCTCGAAGGGCTCTTCCTGAGCCGCCTTGGCGGTCTCCCCCTCCGGCCCCTTCTCCGGCCGCGAGCCGTAATCGGGGGCCCGGTCGGCATAGACTACCTGGCGCTCCTTGCTCTCGGAAACGATGCGGCGGTCGGCATCGAGCTTCTCCCGGACGATCAGGAGATCGTAATCGAACTGGCGGCGGCGAAACGCCAGCCGCTTGTCCTGCTCGGCCAGCCGGTGGACGATCCGCTCCGCTTCCCCCGGGTCCGCCCACGCGGATCCCGGCACGAGCCAGGAAGAAAGGAGCCACCCGCCGAGAGCCAGGAGGCTCGGTACAAGCGGGAGATGACGCAGGATTTGCTTTTCCATCGGACGCACCGCTCGCCCCCGCTCACGGATTGGCCGGCCGATCCTCGCGGTCGAGAGGCTTCGGAGCCGCTGCGATCGCGATCCGCTTTCGGTCCGTCCTCCGGACGCGGGGATAGGAAAGAAGAGGGAACATGCCCGGCTCCATAGGAAGCCAAGCCGCCTCCGGCACGACAAGCGGATTTTCTCCCGAAAGGAAATCGGGCAACATCGGACCGATGGCGAGCGCCGCCCTATGGCTCTTCCGTCGGCGAGGAGGAAACCGGCTCCGGCAGCGGGGCCGCAGCGGCAGTCCCGAGTTGGGCTCTTTCTTCCTCGGCGCCGACGGCCTTTCGATGCTGGCTCTTTCGATCCTCGTCCTCCTTGCCTCGGGCACGTTGAGCTTCTGGCTCGTCCTGGGTTACGTCCTCCGCATCGCCCGACGCAGCGGCACCTGGGCGGACGCTCCTTCCCGAATCGTGGTCCTGGGCTCGCGCCTCGACCGTGAAGGCCGGCCGACGCGGGCCTACCGTGCTCGACTGGAGCGAGCCCTCCATCTCTTCGAGCGAGCGCCCAAGGCCACGATCTTCCTCCTGGGCGGAAGCATGGCGGATGGGGCTCCCACCGAGGCGGCGGTGGGAGCGCGCTACCTGCTCGCCCGGGGGGTCCCCGAAAGCGCCCTCGTCCGCGAAGAACGCTCGCGCCACACCTTGGAAAATCTCCGCTTCTACCGCCGCGCCCGCGCCGCGTCCGACGCGCAGCCCGATGCGCTGGTGACCAGCCGATTTCATCTGGCCCGCAGCTCGCTCCTCGCCTCCGGCCTCCAGATCCCGCACGTTCTCTGCGGCGCCGAGGACCGCTGGTCGTTTCGCCCCGGGGAGCTCCTGCGCCTCCTGCCCGAAGCCTTCTTTGCGCACTGGTACCTGGTGGGCCGAAGCTACGCCCGCTCGACCCGCAACCAGCGCATGCTCGACCGAATCGGCTAAAGCCATGATCCCCCCGCCACCCCTGACCCCGGATCGAGATTCGGGGCCCGCGCACCGCATGGGGCGCTGGCGGCCCTCGCGGACCCTCCTCCTCTCCCTTTGGCTCAACGGGGCGCTTTTGTCTGCCCTTCCGCTCTTTCCCAAGCTCTGGCCCTGGCTCCTCACCCTCTTCCTCGCCGACCAGCTCGTCCTGACGCTCGCCGGCCTCTGGCCGCGGAGCTCGCTGCTCGGCCCCAATCTGGTCTGCCTTCCCCCGTCGGCCGCGGGGAGGGGCCTGGTCGCCCTCACCTTCGACGACGGCCCCGATCCGCAGATCACGCCCGCGATCCTCGACCTCCTGGACGCCTATGGAGCCAAGGCGAGCTTCTTCTGCATCGGGAACCGGGCGGAGCGGCATGCGGACCTCGTCAAGGAGATCGCGCGGCGCGGCCACAGCGTGGAAAACCACAGCTTGCGCCACTCCAACCTTTTCGCCTGCTCTGGCCCGGGTAGCTTCCGGCGCGAGATCGAGAGGGCGCAGGCGGTGCTCTCTGCTGCCTCCGGCACCCCTCCCCGCTTCTTCCGCGCGCCCATGGGCTTTCGCAACCCCTTCCTCGATCCGGTGCTCGCTCGACTGCCGCTCCGCTACGTCTCCTGGACCCGCAGGGGCTTCGACACGGCCTGCCGGGAGCCCGAGATCGTGCTGCGCCGCCTGACCCGCAACCTGGCCGAAGGTGACATTCTGCTTCTGCACGACGGGTCGAGCGCGCGCACCTCCGAGGGGGCGCCCGTAAGCGTCCAGGTCCTCTCGGCCCTTCTCCCCCTCCTCCGCACTCGGGGCCTTCGCGCGGTCTCCCTGCCGATGGCGATGGGGGATCCGCCGGAGGCTTAGCCGCCTCCGCGGAAGAGCCGCGGCAGCAGACCTGCGAGAAGGCGGACGTGCATCCGGGCCAGCAGCAGGTTGTCCCGGAGGTAGCGGAACTGGGAGACTCCCCCCTCCTGAGCGGAAAAGTAGCGGACGCGCGCCGGCAGGTGGACCGGGACCAGCCCCTTCCAAAGGAGCCGGACGACCGCTTCGGGATCGAAGTCGAACCTCCGCATCGTCCGGCACGACTCCATGACCTCCAGGAGGGGGAGAATCGGATAGACCCGAAAGCCGAAGAGCACATCTCCCACATCTCCGCCTGCCGTCTCGAGCCGAGCGAGCCAGTTGGAGATCTTCCGCCCTCCGACGCGCAAGGGGGGAGCGCTTCGATCAAAGACCGGGAGCCCGAGCACCATCGCGTCGGGGGAGGCGGCGGAGGCGGCCAGGAACTCCGGAATCGCGGAAGCGGGGTGCTGACCGTCCGCGTCCATCGTCAAGGCATGGGTGAAGCCGAGCTTCGCCGCTTCCCGCAGGCCGTGGAGGATTGCCGCGCCTTTGCCATGGTTCCGGGAGAGAGAGAAAACCCGCAGCCCGGGATCGCCTTCGGCCCTCCGGCAAAGCCTCTCCTCAGATCCATCGCTGCTTCCGTCGACGACGACCCAGATAGGCTCCCAGAAGCGGCGCGCCTCCTCGACGGTCTCCCAGAGCTTGGGTCCCGTATTGTAGCTCGGGATCAACACGAGCGATCGAGGCTTCCCTACGGACATCGGGCGGCGATCGACGGGTTCCGGGAAAGCTCCTGCCGGTAGTAGCCCTCGAGCTCTTGGACAAATGCGTGGGTCTCTCCCCGAGCGGAAAACCGCGCGCCGAGCCGGGCTCGATAGACCAGGGGAAACTCTGGCTTGCGGAACAGCGGCCACCCCTTTGCGAGGTAGGGGGAGCTCCCCTCCAGGAAGACGGTCTGGACGGGAATGCCGGTCGCCCGGGCCACGACCCCGATTCCTCCTTTGAACGGGTTGAGCGGTTCGGCGGATGTCCGCGTCCCCTCCGGAAAGATCAAGATCTGCTCGCCGCGAAGGATCGCCGCCTTTGCCTCCCGCACCAGCCGGAGCGGAGAATCGCTCCGGATATACCGGGCGAGCCGGATGCATCCCCCCAAGAAAGGGTTGCCCCAGAGTCCCGCCTTGGTCAGGCAGACGACGCGCGGCAGGCGGGAGATCACCAATACCGCATCGAGCAGGGCCGGGTGGTTGGCGGCAAGGAGCAGGGGCCCCTCCTCTCGCAGCCGATCGAGCGCGGTGAGATCGCAATGGAAGAGGCCCAGAAACCTCATGTGGGACAGGAAGAGCCGGAAGCCCGCCATGATCAGGAGCTGGCCCAGGCGGGCTCCGACACGGGCCGGAAGGAGGAGATCCAAGAGCCCGGCAGCGAGGCTCCCGATCAGGCTCCCCAACCAGAAAAAGGCGATCCCCCAGGTGAAGCGAAGATAGTCGGCACCCTGCGCGAGCCGGGCCCATGGGCCCCCGCCTCCGCCCCGATGGGCCTCGGGGCAAGGCAGCAAAAGGCGAGCCTCCATTCCCTCGTAACCTTTCACCGACCCGTTCCTCTCTTGAACGCAAGCCACTCTAATGCGCTCCCTCCCCAGTCGTAAAGCGCCGAGGCGATGGGCGCTCCGCCGATGGCGGCTCGCCCGACGCCTCCGCGCGGGGGCCTGGGTCGGCAGGGCGACCCGCCCCTTCCAAGGGGACGAACTGGTACCATTGGCTCCAGGCGGCCCTGATTTCAGGAACCAGCAGATCGAAGACCCGCTGGCTCGCGGACGCCAGCGTCGTTTCGTTCGGCCGTCCGCCCGGAAAGTGCAAGGCGGGGCTGCACCAGACCCGATACCGCCCGTCGGCTCTTTCGGTTACTGTCGCGACGAAGACCGGAACCTCCTCAAGGAGGGCCAGATAGAGGATTCCGGTCGAGACCGGCAGGCGCCCTTGCGGCAGGCGGACCGAAACGCGGCTGCTCGGCGAGGGGCGATCGACCAGGGCCGCCACGAACTTCCCACGGGAGAGCTCGTTGCGAACCGCCAGGAACGAAAAGGCGTCTTCTCCCACCTCGAGCGTCTCGATCCCCCAGCGGCGGCGATAGGTCGAGCGCCACCGGGAGAACTCCTCGTCTGGCTCGGGAAAGGTGAGAATCACCGTCGGGAAGCCGAAGCCCGACAGGAGGACCCCTCCCAGCTCGAAGAAGCCGAGGTGGCCGGTCAAAAGGAGCGCTCCCTTCCCCTCGCGGTGGGCCGCGGCCAGCCCCTCGTAGCCGACCCGCTCTCCGATCAGCTCCCGCGCCCGCTCCGCCGATCGGGAGCCCAGGTAGAAGTAGTCCCCGATCGTCCTGCCGAAGCAGGCATAGACCCTCCAGGAATCAGCCTCCCGGACGGGACGATCGAGGATCAGGCGCAGGTTCCGGGCGACGACCGCCGCATGCGACCGGCGCAACAGGGCGAAGGTGAGCGCCGCCACGGCTCCGATGCCGCGCGCCACCGCTCTCGGGAGGAAGCGGCCGGCGAGAACGCCGAGCGCAAACCAGCTCGATCCGTAGAGGGGCCGGAAGATCTCTTGCCCGGGCCGGGACCCGGCCGTGCCCCGGGCGGAAGAGCGGTCTGCCATGGCTTTGTCCGCGGAAGGGCTCAGGCGGCCGGGTCCGACTTCCCGGGGTGGGCTCGCCCGTTTCCCTGCTCCTTGAGCGAGGGCCGCCTTCTTCCTTTCGGCTTGCTCGCGCTCGCACGCCTTCCCGATCCCGAAGGCCGGAGGGAGGCGACCCCGGCTCTGCGGCGGAGCTCTTCGATCTGATCCCGAAGGAGAGCCGCCTTCTCGTAGTCGAGCGCCCCCGCCGCCTCCACCATCTCCCGCTGGAGGTCCAGGAGCACCTCTTCCACATCGAACCGGGACTCCTCCTCGTGCAGCCGCTCCACCGCATGCGCCTCCGCCCGCAGCAGCCCGCGCAGGCTCTCCTGGACCCCGCGCTGCACGCTCCGCGGCGTAATCCCATGAGCCTGATTGTAGGCGATCTGCTTGCTCCGCCGGTAGGCGGTCACATCCAGGAGCTTCTCGATTGCCAGGGTCCTCCGCTCGGCGTAGAGCAGCACCGTCCCGTGGAGATGGCGGGCGGCCCGTCCAGCAATCTGGATCAACGACTTCTCCGAGCGGAGGTAGCCCTCCTTGTCGGCGTCGAGGATCGCGACGAGCGAGACCTCCGGCAGGTCGAGCCCCTCGCGGAGCAGGTTGATCCCGACGAGCACGTCGAACTCCCCCGCGCGCAGCCCGCGGAGGATCTCGACCCGCTCGATCGCGTCGAGCTCGGAGTGGAGGTAGCGGACGCGCAGGCCCAGCTCGCGCAGATAATCGGCCAGATCCTCCGCGGTCTGCTTGGTCAAGGTGAGCACGAGCGAGCGCTCCTTGTCGGCCTCCCGCTTGCGGATCTCCTCCATCACGTCGTCGATCTGACCCGCAAGAGGGCGAACCTCGACTACGGGATCCAAGAGCCCGGTGGGCCGGATGATCTGCTCCACCGCCTCCCCGCCGCAAAGGCCGAGCTCGTAGTCGCCCGGAGTCGCCGAGACGTAGAGCGTCTGGCCGACCATCGAGCAGAATTCGGTGAAGTTGAGCGGGCGGTTGTCGAGCGCCGAGGGGAGCCGAAATCCATGCTGGACGAGCACCCGCTTGCGGGCGATGTCTCCGGCATACATGCCCTGGATCTGCGGGATCGTGACATGCGACTCGTCGATCACCGTCAGGAAGTCCTTCGGAAAGAAATCGAGCAGCGTATAGGGGCGCGAGCCCGGTGCGCGCCCGCTCAGGTGGCGGGAGTAGTTCTCGATTCCGCTGCAGAAGCCGAGCTCCTCGAGGAGCTCCAGGTCGTAGGTCGTCCGCAGCCGCAGGCGCTGGGCTTCGAGCAGCTTTCCTTGCCCTTCGAGCTCGGTCACCCGCTCCTCCAGCTCCGCTCGGATCGAACCGACCGCTCGTTTCATCTTGTCGTGGGGAGTCACGAAGTGGCGGGCCGGGAAGATCATCTCCTTCTGCAGCCGGGTGAGCACGTTTCCGGTCAAGAGCTGAAATTCGCTGATCCGGTCGATCTGATCCCCGAGGAACTCGATCCGCAGGCCCTCCTCGGCGCAGCGGTGGCAGACCTCGACCACATCGCCCCGAACCCGGAACCGGCCCCGAGCCAGCGCCACGTCGTTCCGCTCGTACTGCATCTCGACCAGGCGGGCCAGCAGCTCCTCCCGCCGCAGCTCCATCCCGACCCGCAGCGCAAAGGCGAGCCCCTCGTAGTCCTCGGGAGAACCCAGCCCGTAGATGCAGGAGACGCTCGCGACGACGATCACGTCCCGGCGCGAGAGCAGAGAGATGGTCGCCGAGAGCCGGAGCCGCTCGATCTCCTCATTCACGCTCGAATCCTTCTCGATATAGGTGTCGGTGCTCGGGATGTAGGCCTCGGGCTGGTAGTAGTCGAAGTAGGAGACGAAATACTCGACGGCGGCGTCCGGAAAAAACTGCTTGAGCTCGCTGTAGAGCTGGGCCGCGAGGGTCTTGTTATGGGAGATGACCAGGGCGGGACGATCGAGCCGCGCGATGACGCTGGCAACCGTGAAGGTTTTTCCCGACCCGGTCACGCCCAGGAGCACGGTGTGCGGCTCGCCCCCCTCCGTCCGGCGCACGATCTCCTCGATCGCCTGGGGCTGGTCGCCACACGGCGCGTAGGGAGCCCGCAACTGAAAGGCTCCTCCCTTCTCCTCCCTCATCCTCGGTCCTCCCCCGTCGCCTCCTCCGGCGGTTGCCGGCGCTCTCGTCTCGCAGATCCTCTCCTTGCGGCCGCCGCCGCGTGAAGCAGGGCGCAGACCTCCGCATCCCCAAGCTGGGGAAACTCCTCGTACCACTGGCCCACGCCGAAAAAGGAATCCGGGGTGAGGAGCACGATGCACCGGTCGACCCGCTCGGCAATCCTCTCCGCGACCGAGGGAGGAGCGACGGGAACCGCGACGAGCATGGCCGCCGGCTCGAGCTTGCGGGCCGCCTCCAGCGCCACCCGCATCGTCGCCCCGGTTGCGATCCCGTCGTCTACGAAGATGGCGATCTTGCCACGGATCGCAAGCGGAGGCAGCCCCTTGCGAAAGAGCGCCTCGCGCCGCTTGAGCTCCCTCTCCTCCCTCTCGGCCACCTCCTCGATCGTCCGCTGGTCGATTCCCAGGTTTGCGACCACCATAGGGTTCAGCACCCTCCCGCCCCCAGTCGCAATCGCTCCCATGGCCAGCTCTTCCTGTCCCGGCACCCCGAGCTTCCGCACGGTAAAGACATCGAGCGGAAGATGGAGGATCCGTGCCATCTCCGCTCCCACGGCGACCCCTCCGCGGGGGAGAGCCAGGATGACCGCATCCTTCCGGCCCCCGTACTCGAGCAGCTCCTCGGCCAGAAGGCTCCCGGCCTCCTTCCGATCCCGGAATCGTTCTTCCTTCATCTTGTCCTTCGACTCCTTGGCGTCATCCTACGCCCCCGGACCCGACGATCCGCGGACTTTCGGCTTGTCTCTTTGCTTCCCCTTGCGGTAGCTAATAAACTCTTTTTTGGCTATCTTTACCAACCGATGACCGCCACGACCCCTTCCCCCACCCATCCCTACACCCGAGCCAACCCCTTTCCCGCCCGAGTCGCGGAAAATCGACCCTTGACCCTTCCAGGCTCGGAAAAGGAGACGCGGCACATCGTGGTGGACATCCGCGGCAGCGGGCTCTCCTATCAGGTCGGGGATTCCTTGGGAATCTTTGCCCGCAATCCGACCGAGGTCGTCGAGGAGCTGCTCCAGGCGCTCGGGCTGTCCGGGGAAGAGGCGGCCGCCCTCCCGGGCCAGACCGCTCCCCTTCGAGAGCTGCTCGCCCGACAGTTCGTCCTCAATCGACCGACCAAGAAGTTTGTCCGGTCCCTTGCGGAAAAGCTCGCTCCCGGGGAGAGCCGCGACCAGCTCCAGGCCCTCTGCCAGAACGAAGCCGAGCTCGACGCCTACCTGCACGGCAAGGATTACATCGACCTCCTGCGAAGCTACCCCGGCGTCTCTTTCGGGGCCGAGGAGCTCCTCGGCCTTCTCGGCCGCGCCCTTCCCCGGCTCTACTCGATCGCATCGGGCCCCGCGGTCTATCCCGAGGAGATTCACCTGACGGTCGCGGTCGTCCGCTTTCATGCCCACGGCCGGGAAAAGCTCGGGCTGGCCTCCGGCCATCTCTCCCGGCAGCAGCCGTCGGAGCCCCACGAGCTGCCCGTCTATGTCCAGCCGGCCAAGCATTTCCGGCTGCCGGAAGATCCGGCGGCTTCCCTGATCATGATCGGCCCAGGCACGGGGGTAGCCCCCTTTCGCGCCTTTCTCCAGCAGCGGGGCGCCCTGGGTCATACGGGAAGAAACTGGCTCTTCTTCGGAGAGCAGCATCGCGCGACCGACTTCTTCTATGAGGGGGAGTTCCTCGAGCTCCAACGCAAAGGAGTCCTTTCCCGCCTCGACACGGCCTTCTCCCGGGATCAAGCCCAGAAGGTCTACGTCCAGCATCGGATGATGGAGCAGGGTGCCGAGCTCTGGGACTGGCTGCAGGAGGGAGCACACCTCTACGTCTGCGGCGATGCCCACCGGATGGCCAAGGATGTGCATCAGGCGCTCATCGAGATCGCGCAACGCTTCGGCGGCATGAGCCCGGAAGACGCCGCCCACTACGTGAACCTCACCTTGGCGAAGGAAGAGAAGCGCTATCACAAGGACGTCTACTAACCGCGTTCTTTAAGGGCGTCCTCGCGCGGGCTCACCACCACCAGCCAGGGTCCCAGCCGGCTCCGACGTTGCCTTCCTGGTAGGGAGCGGGCGAGTAGAGCGGCTCCTTGCCATACCGGCGAGGCCAAAGATAGACCTTCGTTGCGGTCACCAGCGGACGGCCTTCCGCCGCTCCTGCGAACACTCCCCAGACCGTGGCCAACCGTCCCCACGGGTAGGCGCTCGGATCGATCTTTTCCGGGATCTCCGCCAGAAAATGCCCTTCCCCTCTGGCATCGCTGCGGGGCCGATCCTGATCGTCCAGAGGCAAGCGGTCGATTTCGATCCGGGTCCTCCCCCCGAGGTTCACTACCCGGACGATCCTTCCGCCCAGAAGAGCCGGCTTCCCGCGATCGGCTTCGGGGTGCCTCCGGATCGAAGCAAACGATCCCTGGCTCTCCGCCGCGATCCGCACCGGCTCCGGAACGGGGCTGCAACCCAGGAGCAACAGGAGCGCCAAGCTCGCCAAGCCCTCCCGCTTCCGCCCTCCCGTTCTCCGCATGCGTTCCCCTCCCTCGACCAGTTACCGGGATGAGGGGCTCCGGAACAAGCCCAAATCCCTTCCGGCAAGCTCCTCCCGTTGACCCCTTTTTGACGCCCGCCTCCCCCCTTTTGATTCCCGCAGGAGAAGGGAAGGAGCGAGAATTCCCTGGTGAAGGAAGAACGCTCTCCGGATCGAGTGGAGTGATCCGCGAATGCCTCATTACTGGCACAGTTTCTGCTTTATCTAACCAGGGAAGCAAACCATGACGACGGCACTGCTCGAAGCTCCGGGAAGAGGGTTGAAAACAACCAAAGCCTTGGAGGCGCAGCCCAGGATTGCTCAGCCTGCCAGCTGGGGGATCTGGCCTGCGATCATCCTGGCCATCCTCTTTCATGTGGGGCTGGCCTGCCTGGTCCTTCCTGGAGTTCCCGGCAGCCCCGTCCCGGCGATCGCTCCGCTCGGGCCCCAATTCTCTTCGAGCTCCACATCGGTCGAGTTGATCGAGGAAGCCCCTCTGGTTCCAAACGCGGGCGCTCCCCTGCCCGAGGAGCAGAAGCTCAAGGAGCCGGAGCCGTTCCCGATTCCGGTGCAACCCCTTCCGGACAAGCCGCTGGTGGCCCAGCACTCCCACCGACCAGCGGCCCCTCATCCCGCCCGCGCGCGGCAAAGCCGGGCTCCCGCCTTAGGTGGGGGCCTCGTCCTTCCCGAGCCCCCCTACCCGCTCGAGGCACGGCGGCAAGGATGGCAGGGCAAGGTGACCTTGCAAGTCTTCGTCCAGGAAGGTCGCGTCGCCTGGGTCGAGGTACTTTCGAGCTCGGGCCACTCCGTTCTGGATGGAAGTGCCAAGCAGTGGGCGCTCCACCACTGGAGATTCCCCGGAATCGCCGCGGGTGCCTTTACCGAAGCGGTGGTCTTCAGCTTGGACGGGGTCTGAGCGGTTCTCGACTCCCCGCCGCAGCGCTTTTTTTGGACGTCATCGCTCGGCCGACGGACCCGCAAGGCGGCCCGGGCCGACTTCCCTCAGCTCGCGGCTCCCTCAACTATAATCCTGCTGGGAGATCGAGTTCGCCGGTCGAGCTCCGAGCACCCGCGCCTGCTCGATTACCCGAGCCGGGTCGCCGTCAAAGCGGTAGCCATGGCAATTGGGGCAAAAGACCGCCTTCCTCCGCACGATCGACTCGCAGCCTTCACAGACCTTGTACTCGGTCGGGGCTTTCAGAATCTCCGTAGCGCGCTTTGCTCGTTCTTCCAATTCCGATTCGGTCACCGCCGAATATATTACGACTCCCGCGCGACTCTTCAACCGCAAGCCTCGCTCCGCCCTTGCCCAAACCCTTGCCAAGAGAGGATCCTCGTGTAAATAAGGACCATGGCTTCCACCATTGCCGATTGCACCGACCTGTTTCGCAAAAAGCTCTTCGGGAAGACCGGAAAGATTTCCGAGAAGACCTTGGAGATGCATCTTGGCCTCTACGCCATCCAGGTCCGGAGGGCGAAGAAGCTCCTGTCCTCGATCGAGGAAGAGGACCTTCCGAGCGACGAACGGGTCGACGGCTCTCTTTTCCGGGCCCGGAAGCTCGATCTCTCCTATTGCCTTTCGGCGGCCAAGAGCCACGAGCTCTACTTCCACATGCTTGGGGGGGGCGGCGGCTCGCCGCAAGGGGCGCTCCGCGAATGGATCGATCGCGACTTTGGTTCCCTCGATGGCTTCCTGCGCGAGCTGCGGGCCACAGCACTCGCCTCGGACTCATGGGCGTGGACTTGCCTTGACCAGGCAAGCGGTCGGCTCATCAACCTCCTTGGCGATCCCCGGGGCGCGGTCCCTTTTTGGGGAAGTTCCCCGCTCCTTGCCATCGACATGGAAGATCATGCCTTCCTTCTCGATTTCGGCTGGGATCGGGAGGCCTACCTCGATGCGCTGCTCGGTCAGATCGACTGGGAGTCGGTCGGCAGGCTGCTCCCTCTGCTCTGAGCGACTCTCCCGCGCCGGAAGAGCGGCTGCAAGCCGAGGGCGGCGAGCAGGAAAGCCAATTGGGCCAGAACGATCGTCGGTCCCGTGGCCAGATCGAGATCGAAGGAGAGGATCACCCCGCCCACCGAGCTCAGGAACCCTCCGGCCGCCGCGAAAACGAGCAGGAGGCGAAGATTGGGGGCGATCAGCCGGGCCGTCGCCGCAGGCACGACCAGCAGGGCGCTCACGAGCAGGGCTCCCAGCAGCTTGAGGGCGACGGCGACCACCGCGGCGACCAGGAGCACCAGGACCCGGTTGAGTCGGCGGACGGGGATTCCGTCGGCTGCAGCGAGATCCTCATCCAGGATGACCAGGAGAAACTCCCGCAGTCGCATCCGGATGACCCCCGCGGCACATCCGGCTACGGCGCCGAGCAGCGCCACGTCTCCCCAGGAGTTCGCGTTGATGTCGCCAAAGAGCGTCTGCTCGAGGAAGCCGTAGCGGCCGAGCTTGCCCAGGATCAGGACCCCGAAGGCGACGCTTCCGGTGAAGCAGAAGGCCATCACAGTGTCGGGACGCCAGCGCGCGCTGGCGAAGAGCGAGTCCATGACCCACGCCGCAGCCAGGCACCAGAGGACCAAAAGACCGGAAGAGAGCCCAAGGGGGATCTTGAGACCGAGCCAGAGCTCGACCGCTTCCTGCCCGAGCAATCCCAGGGCGACTCCCGTAATCGCCGTATGGGCCAGCGCATCGCTGAAAAAGGCCATGCCTCGCGCCGTCAGAAAAACCCCCAAAAATCCGCAGACCGGCCCGGCCAGCGCGGCCGCGGAAAGCGATCTCCGCAGAAAATCATAGGAGAGAAAATCGAGCATCACCCTTTCACCTTTGGCTCTGGCTTCTTCTTGCCCGGCACCGTTCCCCGCCGGAACGGCTTCTTTCTTCTCCCCGTAGACACGGTTTTGTTCCCGTCTCGTTGCATCCGCTACGATCGCAAGCCATTCGCCCCACCCGCTCCCGCAATCATCCCGGATGGGGAAAGCGCTGGTAGGCGGCCGCCAGGCGCTCTTCGCGCAAGACTTCCTTGGGCGGGCCGCTGGCGAGGATCCTCCGGTTGAGGAAATAGATCCAATCCGAAATGTGGTGGACCAGATGAAGATCGTGGGAGACCAGAAGGATCCCGAGCCCGTCGCGATCCCGAAGCCGGTGGAGCAGGGCGTCGAAGGCGGCCGCCCCCAAGAGATCAACCCCAGTCGCCGGTTCATCCAGCAGCAGGAGCTGCGGCCGCTTGGCGAGAGCTGCGGCAACGAGCACCCGCTGGAGCTCCCCGCCGGAAAGCTCTCCAAGACGGCGATCGAGGAGATTCAAGACCCCGAGCTCCTCCAGGCTCTCGGCTTGTTCTCCTCCCCTCCAGTCGCACCGAAACAGGGAGTGGCCCAGCCGCAGCGAGAGGAATTCCGCCACGGTGACGGGAAGGAGCCGGTCGAGCGCGAGCTTTTGCGGCAGATAGCTGACGCGGAGACCGGGAGCCTTCTCGACCCTTCCTTCGCGCGGAGGCAGGATCCCGGCCAGGCAGCGCAGCAAGGTGGTCTTCCCCGCCCCGTTCGGCCCGATGAGGGACACGATCTCCCGCCGGAAAACCTCGAGCGAAACGTCTTCGAAGGCCGCTTCGTCCCCATAGCCGGCCGCCAGGCCGCGTGTCTGCAAGAGCCACCCCGGATCGGAGGAGCGACGCATCGTCACGGTCGCTCGCTCGCTCCTCCTCTCCGCTCCCTCCTCCGGCTCCATGGTCCTCCTACGGCTCTCTCACGGCATGCCTTTGGAAAGCACGCAGCAGGGCCTGCCGGTTGTCTTCCGCCACCCGCTCGTAGAGATCCGACCGCAAGGCACCGCTCTCCATCGAATCGAGCGGGAGGATCGGAATTCCGACATCGCGCGAGAGGCTCGCCAGCTCTGGGCTTACCTGATTGACCTCGCTGAAGAGAGCCGGAACCCGTTCGCGAACGATCGCCGCCATCGCCCAGGCCAAGAGCTTCGGGGAAAGCCCCGCATGCCCCCTGGCGTCCAGGAAGGCGATCACGCGGATCCCATACCTCGCCGCCAGGTAGGCGAACGCCTGGTGATCGGAGACCATCTTCTTGTCGGGCAAAGGCTCGAGCGAAGAGCGATAGCGATCGTCGATCCGCCGCAGCGTGGCAAGCAGCTGCTCGGCCCGCGCCCGGTGCTCGCGCGCCTTTTCCGGATCGCGCCGGCAGATCTCGCGTGTGATGGTTTCCACCTCCTTCATGGCATTGAGGGGATCGAGCCAGACATGCGGGTTCGGAGGAGCCCCTCCCGCTCCCCGCGCAGCGGGCGAGCCCGGCGGCGTCCATTCGGGCAGCGGAGCGATCCCGACGCTCGCATCGAGCAGCTTCGAACGATCGATCTTGGCGAGAGCCCCTTCCAGGAAGCTCTCCAGCCCCAATCCGTTTTGGATGATCAGGTCGGCATCGGCCAAGCGGCGCGCATCCCCCGGGCTCAACACGTAGTCATGAGGCTCCGCGTTGGGCGGCAAGAGATTCGAAAGCTCGACCGTCTCCCCGGCGATGCTCCGCACAAAGGAGTAGAGCGGAGCGATCGTGGTGACCACCCGAAGCGGCCGGGCGGGAGGGATCGGGCTCGACCACCCGCAAGCGGCCGACATCCCCCAGGCGAGAAGAAGCCCGAGTGCGGATCGCATCCCCCAGCGCTGATACCGACCCTTCATTGTCTCAAGGATGGCGAGCCCTGGGAGCGATGCCAGTCGAAACTGAAAAAAAGGGGGCCCTCCCCCTTCGAGCGGGGCCCCTTTCTGCCGCCGCTTCCCGAAGAGGCTCCTCGCCTCTCCGGGAATGGCCAGGCTTGTCCCGTTCAGGACCGGGAGACGGCGACTACTGGCTCTTCAGCCAATGATGGAACTCGGTCCAATCGTCCAAGTTGTTCAGATTGACCGCATCGGGAATCGATCCGTCGTCGGGAAGACCCGCCGCCGAGACGATCGACCGCCGGGTGTCCGCATCATGGATATACCCGAGAACGGCGCAATTGTGCTTGATGATGGCCGCCTTCTCGATCTTCCCGCCCTTCTTCTTCAAGATCCAGGCCTCGAACTCGGGATAGCTCGGGCACTCGCTCCGCAGATAGTGGAGGGTCTCCGCTTCGTCCAAGCCCAACGCATCGAGGGTCATCTTGTCGAAGCCCTTCCCGCAGTCGGGATACCCGTCCGCGAGCTTCCCCTTGGCCGCGAGAACGACTTTCAGCCAAAACCGGGGCAGATGAAGGACCCCGAGCGGGCCAGCCACTCCGGAACTAATCAGTGGTACCAGTTTCATTAGCGACTTTTCTCCTTGTTGCTAGATTTCCAAGCGGCTCTTTCGAGCCTTCCGTTCCAAGGGAGAGACGAGCACGACGCTGACAGCCGCTGCCGTTGCCTCTCAGCGCTTCTCCCGCTCTCCTCCTCCCCACGCTCCTCACTGAGCAGGGCATCGGCTACCATAACGGGAGCGATCCGGCTGACAAGAACAAACGCAGCCGTCGCCTCCTGGGCGGCTAGGAAGTGAAGAAGGGATTGTGCTCCCTCTCCTCGGCCACGCTGGTCAGCGGTCCATGCCCCGGGCAGATCACGGTGTCGGCGGGAAGGGCAAGCACCTTTTCCCTGTTGTTCCGCAGGGCGTCGGCGTACGAGACGTTCCCGCCTCCCATCGAGCCCGCGAAGAGCGAGTCGCCGACGATCGCCAGCAGCCGCGGACCTCCGGAAACCAGGTAGGTGATGCCGCCCGGAGAATGGCCATTGGTCAAAAGTGTCCGGATCGGGAGCGAGCCGATGGAGAACTCGGCGCCGGCGGCAAAGGGTTCCGCCCCCGGGAGCGGCTCCTGGTCGCCAACGTAGGCTCGGGCGCCCGTCTCTCCCTTGAGGCGGTCCAAGGCGGCGATGTGATCCCCATGGGTATGCGTCAGGAAGATCGCCCGCAGCTGGAGCCCGCGATCCCGGATCGCACCGAGCATTTCGTCGCAGTCGCCCCCCGTGTCGAACGCGGCGGCTTCCCGAGTCCGAAGATCCCACACCAGGTACGCATTGACCGTCATACCTGACCATGCCGTGTGAAAGGCCAAAAAACCGGGGATCGGCCCCGGATCGCGCGGCCGGTAGTCCCCCTTCCCCAAGGCGACGAGGGCATCGCCGCGCAGGTGCAAGACGGATGCCAGCCGCCGGATCAGCCTCTCGTCAAGCTCTCCCCGCTTGACCCGCCGCACCTCCTCCAGGCTCACGCCGGCGGCCCGAGCCAGCGGCTCGTCCGCAAGCCCAAGCCCGCGCGCCGCCTTCCCGATCACGTCCTCAACGCCATCCTCGAGGGGAACCATGCGCCTATCTAAGCCAACGGCCACCCGCCTGGCAAGGCGGGCCGTCCCGGGCAGGCTCCGCAGATCCCAGCAGCTCACCGGCCAGAAGGGGTACGACCGCCCCCGCCTCGGTCCGCAACAGCAAAAGCCCATCCTCGTCCAATCCGAGGGCATAGCCCTCGATGACTCCCTCTCCCTGCCGAACCTGCACCATCCTCCCCAGGCTCTCGCAACGCCATTCCCAGAGACGCCGGATTTCCCCAAAGTCACCTCGGTATCGGATCGCGATCCGCCGGAGCAGGGCCCCCAGGATCTCGACGCGGCGAAAGCGAGATCCCGTTTCGATCCGAAGCGAGGAGGCCCGGCCGCGAATCTCCTCCGGAAAGGTTTCCGGGTCCTGGGAGACATTGAGGCCGATTCCCACCACTCCCCCTCGGACCCTCCCCCCTTCCGCAACGACCTCGGTCAAGATGCCCCCGAGCTTACCCCGGGAACCCATCAGGTCGTTGGGCCACTTGATCCTGGGAGAGAAGCCAGCGACCTCCTCCACCGCTTCCGCGGCCGCAACGGTCGTGAGAATCGTCAATCGGTGGATCTGCGGGAAATCCAGCTGGGGTCGGAGCAGGAGGCTCGTGTAAATTCCGCCCGGCGAGTCGGATTCCCAGCGGCGGCCCAGACGCCCTCGGCCCCGGCTCTGCCGCTCGGCTGCCACGACCAACCCCTCTGGAGCGCCAGCGGCCTCCTCGCGCAAGAGGAGGTCGCTCGTCGATTCGACTCGATCGTAGACGATAGCCGACCAGGCAATCCGGTCCTCCTCGGTGCGCGCCATCAGCTCTTCCGCAGAGAGAAGATCGGGCAGCGGTCGCTCCAGCTGCCACCGGTCCTCTGCCGACGCGCTCAGGGGAAGGCCGAGCGTGCGCAGGGAAGAGATCGCCTCCTCCACCTCGGCGGGGCTCACGCCGCTCTGCGCCGAGAGCGCGCTACGCGAGCCGGAAAGCGAAGGGGAGGCCAGGAACGCCCGCAAGACGCGCGCGCGCGGATCGGATCGAGTGCAGAACATCCCTACCCAATGCTTCCTGTCGCCAAAACGGGAGCTAGACTTGCAGGAGCTCCTCCTCCGGGCAGCAAAGCAGCGATCCGAACCGATGGCGCCGGTACAAGGTGAGGGCGACATTGCGATTGACCCGGACGCACTCCTTGATCGCCTGAGGATCCTTCTCGCAGAAGAGCACCGTCTTCCAGGAATCGATATGCTTGGGCTTGTGGAAGTCGCTGTTGGCGATGAACGGCAGCCGCTTGAGCCCGATCGGCGCGAAGAGGTCGTCGCGATTGGCGATCTCCCACGCATCGAGCAGCGGGGCGAACTGCTTCTGATTCTCCCAGAGATAGAGCGTGTTCGGACCCCAGACGCTCTGGAACTTGTGGGGATGGGAGGCCACCGAAAGCCCCTCCTGCGCGCGAATCTCCGCGATGATCTCTGGCAGGGAGAGGCAGGGATCGATCGGCCGCTGGAGATCGATCCCCAGCAGATGGGCCGAGCTCTTCGCGCGATACCCGTCCTTGTTGAACTCGAGGCCCGCGAAGAGAATCATCCGGTACTTGCGCCACGCCCGCTCCCTTTCCCTCCGGAGGACGTCGAAATACTCCCCAACCAGGTCCGGAGAGAGCACGAGGCCCGTGAGCTGGCAGACCCGCCCGATGAACCGCGTCCGATCGACGATATGATCGGTGATGCAGATGCAATCGAAGCCCCGCTGCCCATAAAAATCCACGATCTCTCCGATGGAGAGGCGGCCGTCCGAATAGGTGCTGTGGATGTGAAAATCGCAGAGAAGCACCTGGGCCGCTTCCACCGGTTCCGGGGCGCCATTCGGGAGCGGCTCCCGAGGTCTTCGGGGAAACCCGGGCAGGTTGTCCGGTGCCACATTTTCGATCGTCGCCCGGTCGAGGACAAATCGCGCAATCTGCATCGAGGCATCCGGGCGGCTGATCTCCGTCAAGGCCGACCGCATCCGCTTCCAGAGCCTTCCCTCATCGGCGAAGAGCTCTTCCAGGGCCTGGAGGATCTGCTGCGGCTTCTCCGCGTAGAGCGCGGCTCCGCGCCGGCGCAGGAGATCGAAGTTGCCCTCTTCCTGTCCCGGCACGACCTGCGTGACCACCATCGGGCAGCGAGCCGCCACGGCTTCCTGGACGGTCGCCCCCCCCGCCTTGCTGATGAGAGCGTGATGGGTCATCAGCAGCTCCGGGATCCTGTCGGTCCAGCCGAGCACCCGGACCTTCTCCTCGGACCCCTCGACGAGCCCGCGAACCTCCTTGAGGAGCGATCGATCCCGACCGACGACCACGGTGGCGCGCCAACGCGGATGGTGGAGCAAGAGCCGGATGATCTTGGTCGCCTTCTTCTTTCCCGAGTTGATGATGTAGAGGATTCGAGGATCCTCCCCGAGCTCCTCGGCCAGGCCGATCTCCTTGGCTTCCAGAAAATCGAGGTGCACCGGAAAGCCGAACACCTGGATGCGCGCCTCCTCCACGCCGGCGGCGCGAAGCGCCACCGCCGTCTCCTCGTTGGGGACGACGAAGACATCGCTTGGGCCCCGGTGCCAGAACGAGTTGATCGTGATCGAATCGGTGACGACCGTGATATGGCAGAAGTTCTTGCGCCTCCCGTCCCGAAAGATCTCCTCGATCAGGTAGTTGTAGATGGGGTAGGTGCAGAGCACCGCGTCGGGCTGCACCTCGCGCAGCAGCCAGTCGAGGGAGCGCTGCATCCGGGCCAAGGCCGAGATGCCGTCTTCCAGGAAGGTCGTCCGATCGAAGAGCGAATAGATCCCCTTCCAGAGAAGCGGGGTCCGATTGATCGCGGTGAGGTAGGCCTGGCGCAGGACCCCGTTGAATCGCCCGTAGCACGCTTCGAAGAGATCGACGATCTCGACATGCGCCTCCTCGGGAGCGACCCATTCGAGCGCCTCCTGAATGTTGCGCGCGGCCGTGTTATGGCCTTCCCCGAATCCAGCCGTGAAAATCAGGATCCGCTTCACAGGCGTATCGTCGCCGACACCTTAACCCACTTTTTCGTTCTTGACCATGACGAAGACCCATCTTTCGCTCGGGGCCGCGTCCACCCTCCGCGCCGATCGACCGCGCGCCCTCCCCCCCGTCAGGCTGCCGCGGCCCGTACCAGCACCCCACCGAGCAATCCCGCCTCGATCTTGCCCAGGATGCCCCGATAGACGGCGCGAAGATAGGCCAAGGCTTCCTCGCCTCCCCGGTCGACGATCGCCGGAGCCCTCTTTTCGATTCGTCGAGCCAAGGCGGCGTACCAGCCGCGGTACTCCTCGGATAGCAGCTCCACGGAGAGAAGCCGCCAGCCCCTCGCCGCGAGATCCCGGGAGACCGCCTCGGTCACGACCGGGTGGGGAACGATGCTCTCTCCGTCCACCTCCAGCGGATCCTCCGCAAACCCGCCTCGATCGAGGTAGTCGAAGATCCGAAGCTCTGCGCCCTCTTCGGCCACCTGGCGCAGGGCGAGCAGGGCGTCGCGCTGCGCTTCCAAGGCATAATAGACGTTCAGCAGGTAGATCTGGGTGAACCTTCTCGGGAGGTAGCGGGGAGCCGCGCAGGCCTCGCGCTCGACGAACTCGACCTCCGGGTACCGGGCACGGGCGTAGGCGAGGGATTCTCCATCCCGGTCGAGCCCCACGACCCGGCCCCACCCCCGCTTCCGCAGGTAATCGGCCGTCCCCCCCCGCCCGCAGCCGACGTCCAGGAGCCATCGGTCGGAACGCTTCGGAAGATCTCCGAAGACCCGCTCAATCGCCTCCTCCTCCCCGGCATGGGCGTAATCCCCGTCCCGCACGAGCGCCAGGAGCCGTTTCCCAGCGAAGGAGTTCATTTCGAAAGGTCGCATCGCGTCTCCCCTTCGTACCCCAGCTCGGGCAGACAAGCGAGCCGCGGCTCCCGGCGCGGATCTCGGGTGCGGCCCGCTCCGTGACGAGGAAAGCATGGAGCAAGGAGGACGGAGCCGCTACACTACCGGTCGCAGAACATGGAACCGGCATCGCAGAGGAGCCGCGCGGCCGAGCTCGCTTCCCACCGCGGGCATTACGGGATCGATGGAGGGCGGGGAGCCGTGACCGGTCTTCTCTGGCCTGTCGGAGGCGGGCTCCTTCTCCTCGGCCTCTCTCTGCTTCCCCTGCTCTCAAAGCCGCTCCTCCAGCGGGCTCTCGAGTTCCTTGCCGGAGCCGCCCTGCTTCAAGTGCCCGCAAGCTTCTTCTATTCCACGATGCGGGGAAAGTTTGCCGTCTGGGGTGAGCTCCTCGCGGCACTCGACCTTCACGGGAACGAGCGGATCCTGGATATGGGCTGCGGCCGCGGAGCCATCCTGGCCATGCTCGGCAAGCTGGTGCCCGAGGGACGAGCGGTCGGCCTCGACCTCTGGCGGACAGAGGACCAGTCGGGCAACTCCCTCGAATCGGCCCGCACGAATCTCCTGAGCGAAGGCGTAGCCGATCGCTGCGAGCTCCATACGGGGGACATGCGGGCCTTGCCCTTTCCGGACGGTTCCTTCGACCTGGTCGTCAGCAACCTCGCCATCCACAACATTCCCGAGAAGGATGGCCGCAGAAAGGCGATCGACGAAGCGATCCGGGTGCTCAAGCCGGGCGGGAGGATCTTGATCGCAGACCTCTTCCGGACAGAGGAGTATGTCGAGCGGCTCGAGGAAGCGGGACTGCGTGCCGTCTCCTGCCGCCCGCTCGGCTGGCGCTTCTGGTTCGGGGTCCTCGGAGTGACGCCGAGGCTCGTCACCGCGGAGAAGCCGGCCAGCGGCACGCCCCCGCCCGAAACCACCCCCACGGACTTGGTCCCATGAACCTCGACACCGCTTTCCTCACCGATCGGGGCGGGAGGGCACGCAACGAAGACTCCTGGGGGTGGGAGAGCTGCAGTGGCTTGACCGCCTGGGTAGTGGCCGACGGCCTCGGAGGGGAGCGAGGAGGCGAAGAGGCTTCCCGGCTGGCGGTGAGCCGCTTCCTCCAGGCGTTCCGAGACCATCCCTCCCTATCCTCCGCCGCCCTCTCGGAGTCTGTCCTCCAAGCCGATCGAGCGATCCACGAACGGCAGGCTGCCGAACCCGCGCTCGCGCGGATGGGATCGACGATCGTGGCCGCCGTCTGCGACGGCCGACGGCTCCGCTCGATCCACGTCGGGGACTCCCGCTTCTACTGGTTTCGGGAAAAGAGGGTCTTCTTCCAATCGAAGGATCAGAGCGTCCCGCAGGCGCTCTGCGATGCCGGGATCCTCCGGCCCGAGGAGATCCGCTCCCACCCCCGCCGGAACATCCTCTTGAGCTGCCTGGGCAGCCCTGAGCCCCCGAATCCGATCGTCTCGCAGGAAGGGGAGATCGAGCCGGGAGATGCGCTCCTCCTCTGTAGCGATGGCTTTTGGGGTCCTCTTCCCGAAGAGGAGATGGAGCGGGAGCTCGGGCGGAGCGCGACCGCCTCCGATTGGCTCCACCGGATGGAAGTACTTCGCCAGGAAAGAGCGCGGGCGCTGCTGGACGACGACAACTACACCGCGATCGGGGTGCTGGCAGGCCCTGAGCCGAGCGGAAAATGAGGCGCTCGATCGGCTGCGTTGAACCTAGACGAGGACGGAGAATAAGGCTTGCCTCTTAGGCGATCGCGCTCCTCCAATTTCCGAGCATGACCCCGCCCCGATCCGATGCCGGACACCAATCGATCCGGCTCCACCCCGCCCCAACGGCTCCCCACAGGCCGCCGAAGGAGATCGTCTTGCTTGCGGTAACCGGAATGACGCCCGCCGTCGTGACCGAAACCGTCTGGGCCTTAGCGCACGAGCAGCCCGCCCTCATCCCCCATCGAGTTCGGATCCTCACCACCGCCGCGGGAAAGCGTTGCGCGGAGGAGCAGCTTCATTCCGTATCCCCCGCTTTCGGCGAGCGTTCGGTGTGGGAGACGCTTCGTCGGAGCCTCTTGCGCGATCGGCGTCAGCAGTCTCATCTGCTGATCCTTGAGGAGATCCAGGTCTTGGGACGGCCTGTAGCCGATGAAGGCAGAATGCGCGGGATCGAGGACGTTCGCACCGCTTTGGACAACGAGGCCCTTGCCGACGCTCTCCTGGAAGAGATTCGCGGGATCACAGAAAACCCCGATACGCTCCTCATCGCGTCGGTCGCCGGCGGAAGGAAGAGCATGAGCGCGCTCCTTTATGCCTGTGTCTCGCTCTTGGGCAGGCCCGAAGACCGCATCACCCATGTCCTCGTCAGCGAACCATTCGATTCCCCCGGGCTTTCCCCCTCGTTCTTCTTTCCCACCAAGCCGCCGCTCGAGCACACCTATCGGGATCCCAAGACCGGGGGCGTTCAAGCTGTATCTTCCGATGCTGCTCGCATTGAGCTTGCCGATCTTCCTTTTGTTCCCCTCCGCCTGCTCTTCCCGCGCCAAATCGGCTCCTTTCCCGGTCACTTCACCGCTTTGGTTCGTTCTTGCTCGCAACAACTTGCCTCTTTGACCCAGAAACCTCGCATTACCCTTGGCCACGATCGACCCACGCTCGAGGTCAATGGGAGCCTTGTTGGTCTTTCCGGACGGGAGCATCTTCTCTATGCGTTCCTCCTCGACTGCCCCCGGAAGGGCACACGTCCATTTCTCGCACAGAAGAACGCGATCGATGCCCTGAACCAATTCCGGAGCCGGTGGGCCAAAGACCATCCCGAGGGATCCTTCCAGCACCAGGCGGCGCGCGGATGGGAAAAATGCGACACCGAAGATCTCCGGAAGCTTCTCAGCTCCTTGCGACGGAAGCTGAAGGCTGCTGGTTTTACCGCGGAGCTGGATTACCTCTTGCCCCGCCGCGGATCCTTCGGCATCGATGTCATCCCAGCTTGATCCTGCAATCTCCGAGGCGTCCTCCTGGATAGCGAGTCCCGATGTCCTCGGACGTCACCGAAGCGGCGAAATCTCTCCCTCGAGCGTAACGTAAGGAGTAAACGGGGAAGGCGGAAGCCCCGAGCTTCCCTAAAAGCGAAAATTCCGGGAAGGAGGACTCCCCATGCCCAGCGCCTGTATCGTTCAGAGCTATACGAAGCTCGGGCTCCTCTCCGAACGGCTGGTCGTTCTCGGCTCTGGAAATGGAGCCGACAACCCGGAGGTGCTGCGGGAAATTCCAATCGCCGATCTCGACCGGCTTACGATCGAAGAGACCGTTTCCCTCACCTCCCCGGCTTTGGCGGAAAGTTGCGTATCGTTCTTTCTGTAAATTCCTTTTCAGCAGTAGGCTGAAAGCTCGCCGGGCAGCGGTCATGGTGGATGGTGCAACTCCTTTTCTGTAAATTTCCGCGCAGCAGATCATGATGCCTGGGTTACGGGTTGGGGTTGAGATAGACCTTGCCGGTCATCCACTCGTCGTCGAGTTCGGCCAGCAGGGCGGAAATGAGCCGCAGGCACGATTCGGGATTGGGGAAGATGCTTGCCACCCGGGTGCGGCGTCTGAGTTCCCGGTTGATGCGCTCCAGGCCGTTGGTGGTGCGCAGCCGCACGCGGTGCTCGACAGGGAAGTCGAAGACGGTCAGGCTTTCTGGTATGGCTTCCTCAGCCCACTCCCCGAGCTTGGGATGCTCCGTGCGCCATTGCGCAAGCGCCTCCCGTAACAGCCGCTGGGCCTCGCTTCGATCCGGCGCATTGAAGATCGTGCGCAGCTGCCGGGCAACGGTCTTCTTCGCTTCTTGGCGCGTGACAAACTGACCGGCGTTTTGCTGCAGGTGGAACTGGCAGCGCTGCCAGGGCACGGAAGGCAACACTGCACGGCGCGCGGCCTTCAGTCCCGCGTGGTCGTCGGCAACGATGAGCTTGACCCCCTTCAATCCACGGGCAAGGAGGCTTTCCAGGAAGCGGCGCCAGTTGATCTCCGCTTCCGATGTAGCCACCTCGCAGCCCAGCACCCGGCGCTTGCCCGTTGCCTCGATACCCACTGCAATCAGTACCGCGCAATCGACGATCCGTCCTTCCAGGCGCACCTTCTCATAGCGGGCGTCCAGAAAGAGATAAGGCACCTCGCCCAACGGGCGTTCCCGCCAGGCCTTGAGCCCTTCATCGAGTCTGGCGGCAGCGCGACTGACCTGGGCTGAAGAAAGCTTGATCTCCGGCCCCAAGAGCCGCTGCAACACGTCGATCACCCGCCGGGTGGAGACGCCCTGGACGTACATCTCGGCCAAGGCCAGATTCACCGCCTGATCGGTGCGGGTGCCTTTCTCGAGCGCAGAAGGATAGAAGTCGCCAGAACGCACTTGCGGTACCTCGAAGGTGAGCTCGCCCAGCTTGGTCAGCACCGTCTTGGGCTTATAACCGTTGGCCCAGTCGCGCCGGGCTGCGGTGCGCTCGTAGGGCCTGGCGCCGAGAAACTCGACCCGTTCAATTTTGGCCGCTTCATTCACCAAAATGCGCAAGGCTTCGCCTGCGCCATCCAGCCCATGCTCGAGTAGCACCGCATAGGCTGCTTCCAAAGGGTTTGTTTCGACTCGCATTACCATGATCGTTACGCTCCTTTGTCAAAGTCATGGCATCATGATTGCGCTGGGCAAACCAGCCAGCCAGCGGCTGGAAGAGAATTTACAGAAAGGACGATACACAACTCGATCAGGGCCCAAGCCGCTGGTTGGTTTCGAGGTCCTCCACGGCCGAGGAATGCGCCAACTGCATAGGGCTCTGGTCAGACCCCTATCCTGCGTCCCTTAGGCCGACGATGGGCGGCCATTGGGCTTGCTTCGCAAAGCCCGCTGCGCACACCGCCAGCGCATCCCTGCTTGATGGTGCCTGTCAGAGGCTTGGCGGCATCCTCAACCAATCTAGAGAAGATGTGGCCTTTGTGAGAGGCCAGCCTGACATCTCTCCTCCAACCCTAGAGAAAGCGGGTCTAGCCCAGTTGCTACGGATTGACCACCGAGATTACGTGCGCGATCAGCGGCTCAGGAAGCTCGCCAGGGGACGCGCCCCGAATGAGGCCACCGATACGGAGGCGAAGGGGGCTCTCGGACAAAACCGAGCTGCCGGGCTCTAGGATCGACTTGACTTCCGCAATGATCCGCAGCTCGCAAGACTTTGCAACACCGCGCCACTCCGCGATCGCCTCGTCCTCCCTGGAAACAATGAGGGCATCCGTGCAGGCATTGAGAATGGCTTGATTGAATCGGTCAATCTTTCCGCCGCAATCCACCAGAAGAAGAACCTTTGCGAGAGATAGCCCCCGAATGTGTTCCACGATCTTAGCCACAAAATCCGCGTCCCATTGATTCTTGAAGCGGAGTGTCTCGTTACTCCCCGAGATTTCATGAAACCAGTTGCCTTCTCCATCTGGGCAGGCCCGGACGATGAAGACTTGGTCGTGGAAGACTGCAGCCGGCACTCGCTTGGACAGCGTATTGTATAACCACCACAGAAAGACCGATTTCCCGCTATGCGGCGGACCCACGATCGCAATGACCCGATGCCTTGGGCTTTCCGCCGCGCTCCTCTTTGTAAGAGCGGATTCCGTCTGGCGCGGCACATAGCGCTCGATCGACTCCCGGGGTATGATCGCACCTACGGAAGGAGCTTCTGGATGATGAGCTTGCACGACGATTCCTCCGAAGCGCGGATCGTAGATGGCCGCCCAACGCGAGGGATGGGATAAGTGGATCAAATAGGCGTAAAGCCAAATGGGGCCCCTCCCATAAAGGATCAGCCCCTTTTGATGATCCACTCTCTCTGGCAAGGAGACTCCGGCAAGCTCCTTGGGGTCGGCGATCCCATTTCCAGGCAGATGGATAACGAGGATCTGAAATGGCTCAGGAGGAGACAGAAGGGAGAGGCTTAGGTTTTGCATAAAACTTCTCAATAGCTAGAGCGTCGTGTCCCACTTTGGTCCGGCCGCGCTGCACGAGGAAGTGGCAACATCGGTCATCGCTGCCCTAATGTCTTTCGAAGGTCCTGCAGATCCTCAGGTTTCGCAGGACTTTTGGGCTGCAGCAGCGCCTTTAGGCCGGGGACCAACTGAGAGGAGAGAACCACCTCGATCCTCTTTTGCTTGGCATAGGCCGCAACCTCTTCGGGCATAGCGCTCCTCCTAACGCAGATGGTTTGCCCGAGCAATCCCCCAGCATTCTGGACCGCCAAAAGATCAAGTTTCAACGTCTTGACCTGCCCCATGTGAAGCTCCTCCCGAATTCGGCTGAGCCGATCGGCAAGTTCTTTCTCTTCGGTCCTAATACCTCTCCTTTTCAATTCTCTCTCCAGCTTGTCGACCAATCCTTCGACGGGTTGTTCGTCTTTGCAGTCCACAAGCCAGAGCCTCCCTCCGTGAGTAAAGAGCAAGTCGATCTCCTCGTGAGGCTTGGAGGTCGAAACTCCGAATGAGCTCTTGACCTTGAGCCGGAGGCTTCGTCGTACACGGTGGACCCCGAGCTTGAGGAGCACAGCGGCCGTATTATATTCGAGACGATCGCCTTGCTTCGCTTTTTTATCTGCTTCGTGCCGATCTTCGATAGACAAAAGGCTCCGCAGGTCCTCTCCGAATTTGCAGCGACGAGAAAGCTCCTCTAAGGAAAGCGCGCGTCCTTCTTCGTTCAACTGGAGGAGTTCGCCTCTTCTCTCCAGCTCCGAAGCCTCGATTTGGCAGCGAAGAAGCTCCAACGGATCCAAATCATCGGCGATGCTGCCGTCCAACTCCTTCCCGCATACGTTGATTCTCCCTTCGTCCGGGGTAAACCAGATCAGCCGATTGCCCCGTTCGAGATAGAACGACGTTATCCCCCGGCGCCTCGCCCATTGGAAAGCCGCCATCGCCATCAGCTTATTCCCTCCCGTGAAGTGAAGGAGACTCTTTTGCGGATCGACTTCTAGTCGATCAAGGGCGTGCAGAATGCCTTCGAAATCGTGATAGGGAATCTCTTGCATTCTGGTCCGTCCCTTGGAAACAAGCCCGGAGGCATCAAAAAAGCGCTTAAGCCGCTGCGCAGGATCCTTTGACTCGGGCCTATTCTCGCTGTGGAGCAAGAGCACGTTCGTTGGCCCGATATGCAAGACGGCAAGGATCTGCGGCCAGATCTGGCGGCTAGCCAGGGTTAGCAATATTGGATGTTCTATAGGGAAAGGACGAGTCACCAGTCACTAGTCATTCTGGTTTAAGGCCGAATCGTTCCCCTGCCACCACCATAGGGAGCCGGATCGTGAAACACTAAATTCAAGACGGATTTATTTTCCTCATTCTCTCCATTCTTGTTCAATCTACTCTTCTCTCCAACGACTCGATCATGCGGAGCCTCGAAGGCCATGAGGTAGTAGTCCTCCGCTCCAACCTTCAATGGTCGGAGATAGACGGCGCTGGTTTGGCGAGGATCTGCACTGCCTAGCGGGCTAGGGCAGGATCCGGGGAAGTTTGTCCGAAGAGGATCTTTTAGCTTTTCTTCCGCAAAGCGAGCAATACTTCGCCAATTCTTGCGCTTATCTGGAAAGAACAGCACGACGAATCCGGCGGGCTTGAGAATCGTTTCCGCTGCGCGCTCGTACTCTTCTAAGCTCCCATCAAATCGCTCCACACGAAATGCGCCAGCGGCACGGGTCGCTCGATAACCGATGGAACCGAAGCGACAAAAGGCTTCCCAGGCTTTCTTTAGTTTTTCCTCATCTACAGGAGCTAAAGGGTGACGGAAGAGAACGTCAACGGTGGCCTTGCTCCCTGGGTAGAGGGCGGCCTCCTTCCTCCACCGATTTCCTTTTTCAAGAAAATACCAGATATAGCCGCCATTATCCTGCTTGAGAGGCTTTTGCGCCCAATCGGCCTCGCCTCCGCACGGTTTCCTCTCCACCCGAATCACCAGCGAGGAGGCTTTCGCCTTATCCCTCACGGTTCCAAAGATCTGCTCTTCTTGTTCTTGCGTCCCGCCTAAAGCGCGAAACCACCAGCGGAGCGCCCCGCGAATCGAAGGGGCTCGAAGCTCGGCTTTGGTGGGATCGGCACCTCCGCAAAAGCATGGGGTCAGAAACTCAAAGTCGTAGGGGGCGGGATTCACGGCGGGGTCTTTCCAAACTTTTTGGCGAGATTTTTGAGGGCCCTGAGAACTTTGCTCTTTGGGTTGTGCCGCTCCTTTTCGTAAATTTGTGTATCAATCTTCGTTAAATAGTGAAAAAGCGAGAGTTGGTACGTGTCGTCTTGATTGGTCCAATAGACTTCTTCGTCCTTGAAATCATTAATTTTCCCTCGAAGATTGTCCTCTTTAAGGCTCTTAAAGGAATTCAGGCGCTCCGGATCCGGCTCAAGGCTGGCCCGTTTCTGAGCGCGTTCGTGCTCTTCTCGCTGCTGCACGATCTCCTCTTGATGCTTCTTCTGGACTTGTTCCGAACAATCACACCAACCGTAACCTGCCCCCGTCTTAGCGCCGATACCCATCGTCTCTAGGCCTCTTTTCAGCCAAGCTTGTGCCTTCGCCGTCCACTCCTCTCCGCCGTGTCGAGCCGCTTGCAATGGAAACACGAAAATGGACCCAGGTGCCACGGTGAGAAAAAGCACTGGGATCGGATATTCACAGTCAAAGGCAGTCTTCTTCTTTCCTTGATAGTATTCTGGATGGTGACAGGTCACCACGTCGAGTTCCAGGTCACGCTCGGCTAGACGGTAGGGGTGGGCCGGAAGGAAGTGGACGCTTCCTGCGAAGTTGGGAAGCGCTTGCGGCAACTTGCCTTTGGGCTGACGATCTCCATAAATTCGTTGCCACAGCTTTTCCGCCGCCTTCTCTAGAATTGCCGCCGATTTTCCATCCTGGCACCCATAAGCAAAGTCAGAGGAATCGGACCAGTCGCCATCGGTCCATCCGAAGACCAAGGCAATCTCTACGAGCCGGTCGACCTTGTGCGCTTTCTGCTCTTCCTGCTCTACAGGTGTATGCCTAAGCGCATGGATTGCCGCTCGCCGCGCGCATCCCTTGACGGCACTCCCTGGGATGTAGGGGAGCCCGAAGCGGTCGAGACAGAGGCCAGCATTTTCCATGACCCCTCCCGCCATATTGACCATAAGACGCGATCTAAGACGGCCAAACAAGAGATCGCAGGGCTTGCAAGCCGTGTTGATGAATCCCAGCCAGGCATTTCGCCTCTCCTCCGCCAGACATGGCTTGGCGTCGAAGATGCGTTTCAGATACTCCTTCCTTTGGTCTCTTTTCCGGGGATCGGCAAAGCGCTCCAAAAGCAGGGACCGGGATGTACATTGATGAAAAGGCGGATCATTTCCCTTCACCAACACGCTGGCCGTGTCGCTCGGCAAGAGCCAGCGTGAGTCGCTTGTGCGCTGAGCGCTCACCTCATTCCCCCCTTTTGGTTTTCTTTGGTTTTCTTTTGAGCATACCGCTTGAGATAGACTAGATAGGCCAGCGCTTCCTCTGTGGCTAACCGAAGCTGCACCGATTCTTTCCCTGCGAGCGCCTCGAGCATCTTCTTGGCGGTGACCTCCCCAATAAGCTGGCGCTCAATAAGCTGGCGCTTAGCCAAATGGTCGGCGATCGCATCCATCGCCTTAGCCATCCCGCCTCGGGAGTCTCCGTCGGTGGCAAAGGCGATGGTCGCCAAAAGCCCGTTATTCATGATCAAGGCCGGAAGCTTGTTGACGGCTTGTCGGTCGAGATCCTTGCTCTTCTCCAACGCATGCTTGGCCCGCTCCTGCTCGAGGTTGTGCATGGGTCCTAATCCTCCTCTTTAGGATTGCCTCTCAGCCTCTTCCTCCAACCGGACCGTGCAGAAACCGAGCCCGGTTCCCGCGTCGGCGCCGAACTGGAAGACCCCTTTCTCCTGTTCGAGAAGCCTTCGAAAGGCGGACCGGGCAGCGCGGGGAGACCGTCTCTCGGCAGCCTCGCCTCCCCGCCGCTCCTGGGAGGCACGGACGAGGGAGTAGAACATGGTTTCGCTTGGCACGTTCTCCTGATTAAAGAGCGCCCCCTCTTCCGCTGCCCCGGTTTCGTCGCTAATCTTCACGTGCTGCGCGACCTCGCAGGAGGAGCGGGCAAAGAAGCTCATTGAAGCATCGGAGAGGATGACAAGCCGCTTTTTCTCCTTAGTCCAGATATTGGTCCAGATTGGATCCTCTGGAAGCAGCGCGGCTAGGGCTTCCCCAATCTCCGAGGACGGGTCGCCAACGTGGGTAAAGGCATACTCCTCAAGGATCACCTTTTTTCCGATCCCAAGGGTTCCCGTATCGAAGCGAGCCTCTTCCTCCTTCACATCTGGCAGGCTTGCCACGAGCGACTCCTTCCCAAGATCCCTGGCATAGCGCTTCAAGATCAGAGGGCAAGTGATCCAAGCAAAGCAGCCTTTGGCCGATCGGATCGGGAAGGCCAAGAGCTTCGCCTCCGAAAACTGGAGCGCGCCAGCCGCAGCGTTCTCAGCGTCATCGGAACCAAAAAGCCACTTCCCGTCGCTGCTTCGAGTTGTCGTTGGACTGCCGTTACCCTTTTGCTCATAGCAGCAATCGGCAAAGACACCCTTGAGCGTGCTCCCGGGAATGATCGGAAAACCGGTATGGCGCTCTCGCTGGATCGGCAGATCGATGGCTCCGACGGATGCTCCGGCTCCGACATGAAGGGGCGTTCGTGTGAAGATGTACAAAGGGGAGCAGAGCGATTCTTCTTTGGCTCCCTCCCTGCCATTCGGTCCTTCTGCTTCCACTTCTATCGCCTCGGTCATCGTTTCCTCTCCTTGCTCAGCTTATCCTTTCTTCTCCGCTCGCGCTCCTCCCCTGACGTCCAGCGACGTCGCTCTCTGGCCCATGCCGCTTTGAGGCTTCCAAAAGCTGCCAGGAGCCGCAAACTCCGAGGCCGAGGCCCTTCTCCCCTAGGAAATCAGAGCGGCAGCGTCCGTGGAGAGCCTCGGCGAGGTTTTGGGCCTCCCTCTCGTTTTCCGCCTCGAAGTAGTAGACGGAGCCTGCCGGAACAGCCAGCATGGTCGGCTTGGACCCAGCCCCTGGTGTCCCATCGCCTTCGCTGCCATTGCCAATGCGGGGAAGAAGAGCCCAGCCGCTCACGGGCTCGGGCTTCCCTAGACAGGCGGCCACAAGCCGGGCGGAAATCCGAGGAGCGGTCTCTTCGTCTTCGTTGTATTGCCAAGCAGGGTCGCTTCGGCGCCTTCTCCGAAACTCCCGACGAGCCTCCTTGTCGATCACCCGCAAGCGGACCCGCCCCGCTTCGTCTACCCAGCCGGGACGCCAGCCGTAAAGGAAGACAGCGGGAGTCAGAAGAACCCACTTCACCCGCTGCCCAGCTAGATCGATCCGCGGCAGTTGCAATGGGCTTGGGGCCTTCCTCACGCGAACAAAGCGCCCCTCTCCGCCAAAGCAGATGGTCGATTCCGCCAGATCGTTCACGAGCAGCCCATCCTCTTCCGGATGCCGCTCCTTGTGAGCAGGAGGGACGTTGACCGCAAATCGAAGCCGAGCCCCATCCCGCAGCCGCAGATGCTCGGCAACATAGAGCTGCCCCTCCCTGGCGGTTTGTCTCCCGGGATCGATCGAAACCCCGATTCGTTTCTCAGAGTCCCAAAGCTCTTCCTCGCCCGGCAAGTCGAATGGCTTATCCGCCAGATATTTCTCAAAGGAGGCATGCTCGATCCATTGAACCGGGTGCTCCTCCTTTGCTGCCTTGGCTCTGGCACAGGCGTAGAGAAGTGGACGCGGCAGATTGTTTTCTCCAGGCAAGAGATCGTTTTCTCTATTGATCGGCCTTACGGGGAATAGGAAGCCTGCCTTGCCTTGGTCCACCACCAGATCGGCAGGACGCGGAAAGTAGGTTTTCTTTCCAAGAACGGGAAAGGGCCCGTGGATGTGGAGCCATTGAAAGGCATCGCTCCCCATTCGACCGCGGGGAACTCCCCTGCGTAAGGCACCAGGCCGATATGCGGCGGGCAGAGTCCCCGCTTTCGAGAGCAGGGCGGTCCTCAAGGCGCTATGAAGGGCCGGGGGCAACGGCCAACGGGCCCCTCGACCATAGGCGCTACCGGCAGCAAGAGGCCGTGCATCTCGGAAGAAGAGGGTATCGATTGGAATCAAATCAAAGCTTTCCATGCTCAGTCCCGTTGATCCTCCAAAAAGGCCTCGGTCAGGAACGGTCCAAGGAAGTCGTCCAGAAGCCTATTTTCCTCGCGACATTCCTCCAGATACCGAGAGGCAAGCGAGAAAAACGCATTCCGTTCGGCTTGGTCCCACTCTTGAGCCGCTTGGCGGCTCACAACGTACTCTAGATCGGCCCGACAGAGGGGGGCGATCGACTCATCGATCCTCATGCGACCCGCCGGCTCCGCTAGCGAATAAGTGCGCAAGAGAGCGGCTAGCGCATAGGGAAAGCGTCCCGAGAGCTTCCGCTTCTTCTCTCTCTCCTTTCGCGAAAGCCTCGCAAACTCTTCGCTAAGCCCGATCGCAGACGACTCCCACTTTGCTCCCCACTGCAGAATCTCCCCTGACCGCTTAAAGAGGCTGATCGCGAAGGCCGACCTGCCGTACCCCAATTTGCTTTTGGCCCTCTTCTCAGCGGCCCTTGCCGCTTCCATGAGGTTCTGCAGCGGGCTATACATATGGCCAATGGCAATCCCTGCGGAGAGATCCGCCCGCCTTCCGGGCACGAGGATGTGGTAATCTCGAGGAAGCTTGACTTGCTGTCTGGTCCGCCACCAGTCAGCGTCCAGGACAGCGAAGCCCCACTGATCCTCATCGGCCTCTTTGACGCCCCGAAAAGAGGAATGAAGTTTCGGATTGCCTTGAAAGGCCATGCGAAGTGCGGCAGCGCAACGCAGCGCATTGCGGGCGGGGAGCATGGCAAGGACATCATCGCCTCCAGCATAGATGAGCTCTCCTTGAAAGGATTCGACGATCGGCCAAGCGAGGTAGATCGCAAAGTTGGCGAGCGCTGTGCTCAACTCGAGGTGAAAGCTTGGGGTCAGAAGCCGTTTGCTTTCTTTAAGCTCGCATAGGGCTTTTGGATCCTTCGCATTTGGCTGCTCTTTGCTAAAATAGTTCAAGGACTCGGAGGACAACTGGCTCTTTAGCGGTGGCAGATTTTCGCCGCTCAACCACTTGCCCATCGAGTCGCCATCGAGCGCAAGGACAGCGACGTAGCGGCGTGGAGAGCTCCCTACTTCGTCATAGAGCCTCTTGAGATTCCGCGCAGCCTCACTGCACCTCGAGGACTCCGCCTTCTCCCGCCGATCCCGGATCCAGCGTCGGATCTCCGGCTCGTGGAAAAGAGAAGGAGAGTTTTTGTTAATCCATTCCTTGCTGTCCTTGCATTCCGAATAGGGGCGATAATCGGGTAAATCCACTTCCTCCTTCGCCACATCCAGCGATTGCCCGAATTGGGCGAGCGAGTTACGAATCTGACTTCCCTCTGGTTCCCCTTCCAGCCTTTCCCGAAGCTCCTCGACCCAATCGGCGGCAGCCACGTCGGGAACTGAGTCGAAGCGAGCAGAGCCATCAGAGCCATCAATCTTTGATCTTTCCTCAGAACCGGGTTCCAAATACGCCTTGTGCCAGACCCGCTTGATGAGGTTCAGGGCTCCCAGGATCTCCCCAGGCCGGAAGAGATGCCCCGGGATCTTCTCCAAGCTCTCCAGCCACTCCTTTCCTCCAACCGACTCCTCCTTCCCCGAGAGGACGTCTTTGGGGAGACCGGAGCGCCGCGCGAGCTCTTCAGGCTTCCCCCAAAAGGGAAAGTCCCGGGTATTCCGTCGAGCAGCGAGATGGGAGTCGACCATCGAGTAATGGATCGACCAGGCAAATCCGGGGTTCTCAACCTCGGGAAGCCCGTCCGCATTGAACAGGATTTCCGATGTCCACTGACTCCCCTCCTTCCAACTGCGATGGCGATAGTTGCGGGGATCGAGATGATCTCGAGGAATTCCCTCCTGAGCGGCGTGGTGGTAGGCGCGGAACCGCTTGGCAAGGCCATTCTTCTCAGGATCCTCTCCAAAAAGGGCCTCATGCTCCAAGCGAGCCTGCTCCGGAGAGGCGGCCCAGGGCCAGGTCTGCCAATGGATCGAAAGAAAATGGTCGACCTGCTCTCGCCACCTCCCCTCTCCCTTGGAGTCGAGCGGATTGCCTTGCTTCTTAAACCAGTCCAGGCACTTCTCGGAGATGTCGTTGAGGCAT
This sequence comes from Methylacidimicrobium sp. B4, assembly GCF_017310545.1. Classification (NCBI taxonomy): domain Bacteria; kingdom Pseudomonadati; phylum Verrucomicrobiota; genus Methylacidimicrobium; species Methylacidimicrobium sp. B4. Next base: position 2,274,864 of record NZ_CP066203.1, on the reverse strand, counting down.
TGCCGGATCGATGCCTCGGCAGCCTCGGCCAGGGCCTTGGCGCGTTCCGAAGGAACGAGCGCAAGAAAGCGGTTGGGAAGATTGGGGGTGAGGATCTGCTTGTCGGTTACACAGAGGTCCTGCCAGAGTTCAGGGCTCACTCGATCGTACAGTTCCTTCTTGTGGAGCCAGTCAAAGAGGGGCTGGCCGCACAGGGATGGAAAAAGAATCGCATCCGGGCCGATGCGGTCGGTGATCGCCTTGAGCCCGTGTGCCATCAAAAAAGAGAGGAGATAGCTTCCGCTCCATAGGTCGCGCGTCTTCCGAGCTTGGGCAATAAATTCCTGGACCGGGCCGACCTGCATGAGGAGGAAGGCGGGAGAAAAGGAACGAATTTCGGTGTTCGGACCGTCTCCGGTGACCTCCACGCATCCCTGGAGGGCGCTGGTAATCGCGCAATGGGTCCAAATGGTGTGATCCGGGATTCGGGTATCCGCTGGCAAGAAGGAAAGCCTTGGGTCTTGCTCTGCTGCGAAGTATGGCCAGAGCCGCCAGTGGAGGAAGAAGTTGGCCCAGTCCCTGCCCGATCCGGCGGGGCAACCCGGAAGGTCCTCCACATTGCTAATCCCTTCGTACTGAGGCTGGCCTTTCGCCACCTTCGCTTCCGCATCGTCTGGCTCGATCGGCGGGCTAAAAACGAGCCTCCCTTCCCCCAAGGGATGGTGGAATCGGCCCTGGAATGGGGAACTGAGGACGGATGGTTTCGGGAAGATGATCCGATCCGCTGCGGCGGCTGCATGATCGCACTTCTTATCAAAAAACCAGCGAACGCTTTGCCGATCGAAGCCGGCTGCACGCAGATGGGAAGCCGCAATCTCCTCATGCTCTCGGAGATTGAAGGCCTTGCTTGGCGGATCGTGCAGAAGAGCCAGGAGCTTCCGCTGCCAGAAGTTCATGGCGTTCATGGCGGAGATTATTAGGAACTTTTGCCACCATTGCCAAGCAAGAGACGTCTGGCGACGTCGGAATAACGGAAAGCTCCTTTAGGCAAGAGCCGAGAAAAAGCTTCTGCGGCCTCTTCACGCACTCAATCCCGCAGCGCAAGACCCTATCCGCGATGGGGCGCTTCGTGGGAGTTCTTCACCCGGCAGGTGTTGATCCCGAAGAGGGACCAAGCGGGACAGTATCCGACCAGCCCGGTGATGAGGGGAAGCAAGCCAATCACTCCCCACCATTTGGCGGGACCGGAGAGGATCAGCGGCAGTCCGATGAGAAGAGCCAAGCCGGCCAGCACTCGGAGAACACGCTCCGTTTTTCCTTCATTGACTAACATGTCATATCCTCCGGTTTGGATGAACGTACACGGGTCAAGGCGTTCGCGCAAATTCCCGCGGGATTGGCCGGGGCTTCGCCAAGATCGCATTCTCGACCGAACGTGCCAGAAGCTCGCGCGAGAGATCCCCGCATGCTCTTGCGGTGAGTTTTCCCTTGTCGGGAACGACCCGCGGGAGTATGCAAAAACGTTCCGATCTTCGATCACCATCGGGAGCGAGTGAAAACCTTCTGCGCCTCGTTTTAAGGAAACCAATCGCTTATGCCTTTCGATCTTCCGGGAATCGTCCGTTCCCGCATGGGGGAAAACTACTCCCTGCACCAGAAGCATCTGAACCGGACGCTCGTTCGAGTGCAGCAGATCATCGGCTTCGACAAGGTCTATGCGCGGGCCAAGGGGGCCTATCTCTACGATCGTGAAGACAACGAGTATCTCGATTTCCTGAGCGGATTCGGGGTCTTTTCGATCGGACGGAACCATCCGGTGCCTCAGAAGGCGATCCGTGACGCCCTCGATCTGGACCTGCCGAACATGGTCCAGATGGATTCCGCCCTTCTGAGCGGGCTCTTGGCGGAAGCGCTCGTCCAGCGCTTCGCCTCCCAGGGTGCCTCGCATCTCGACTCGGTCTTCCTCTGTAACAGCGGGACCGAAGCGGTGGAGGGGGCGATCAAGTTTGCGCGCGCCGGAACCGGACGGCCACGGCTCCTTTCGCTGCAAAACTCCTTCCACGGCCTCTCGATGGGGTCGCTCTCCCTGACGGGCAACCCCTTCTTTCATGAAGGCTTTGCGCCCTTCCTTCCCGGCTGTCAGACCGTCCCGTCGGGAGACCTGGGGATCCTGGAGCACGAGCTCCAGAAAGGGGACGTGGCCGCCTTGATCATCGAGGCGGTACAAGGGAAAGGGGTTCAGTTTCCCCGAGACGATTACTTCGTGCAGGCGCAGGCGCTCTGCCGGCGGCATGGAACCCTTCTGATCTGCGACGAGGTGCAATCGGGGCTCGGACGAACGGGCAGATGGTTTGCCTTCGAGCACTGGGGGCTCCAGCCCGACATCGTCACGCTGGCCAAGGCGCTCTCCGCAGGATATGTGCCCTGTGGGGCCATCCTGACGCGGCGCTCGATCTACCAGAAAGTCTTCAGCCGGCTCGACCGGTGCATTGTTCATTCCTCGACCTTTGGAAGAAACAACCTCGCCTGCGCCTGCGGATTGGCCGCGCTCTCCGTCCTGGAAGAGGAGAAGCTCGTCGAAAACGCGGCCCGGATGGGAGAACGGCTGGAGCAGGGCCTCCTGGCGCTCCAAAAGCAGCACGAAATCATCAAGGAGGTTCGGGTCAAGGGGCTCATGATGGCCGTTGAATTCGCCGAGCCACGATCCTTGCGCCTCAAGATGGCCTGGAAGACCGTGCATGCGCTCGATCCGGGGCTCTTCCCTCAGCTCGTGGTCTCTCAGCTCATGGCGAAGCACCGCATCCTGACGCAAGTCGCGGCGAATAACGCGGATGTGATCAAGGCGCTCCCCCCGCTGATCGTCGGTCCCAAGGAGATCGACCATTTCCTGGGCGCTCTCGACTCGGTCCTGACCGAGCTACGAAAATTTCCGGGTCCCTTGTGGGAGATGGGAACCAACTTCGTCAAGGCGATGCGCAACGGCGCGGAGCAACCGCTCTCCGTCTAAAGCCCGAGCTGCGCTTCCTCTTCCGGGCTCAGCGCCAGCTCCCGGGCGGGGTTTCGGCCCGCCGATCGGCGGTACCAGAAATAGAGAAGCTGCTGCGCATAGCCCCCGTACGGACCAAAATGCGCGGCGGCGAATTCCGCGATCCTCCGGGCCGATACCTCTTTCCGATGGGCAAAGTAGAGCTTCCGAAGAAGCCGCTCCATCCAGATATCAATCGGAAAGGCATCATACCTGCCGAGCCCGAAGAGGAGAACGCAGTCAGCGATCTTTCTCCCGACGCCAGGCAGCTCGCAGAGGTGGGCGCGGGCCTCCCCGGTGGACTGGGTCCCAAGACGAGGGAAGAAGTCCGGGTCTTCGGCGAGAAGACGAGCAACCGCTTGGAGGGAACGGGCGCGGAAGCCCAAGCGGCGGGCCAGCAGCGCTTCCCCTGGGGCGGAGGCGAGCGCTTCCGGCGCCGGAAAGGTGCAAAGGCGGCTCCCGGCAATGGGCCTTCCCCATTCCGCCCGAAGCATCCAGGTGATCCGGCGGATCTCGGGGATCGGCTTGACCGGCGAGCAGAGGAAGCTGGCCAAGGCCTCCCAGGGATCCTGAGCGAGGATGCGGATTCCCTGGCCGGCGACCCAGGCGGAGGCGAGCACAGGATCGGAGGGGAGAGCATGGGCCACCCGAGTCCAATCGACGGAGGAGGCAAAGTAGTCGAGGAGGGCTTGCCGACTTCCCCGGAGGCTTTCGATGGCGTAGTCCTCCTTTTCGGGAGTGATCCGGTAGGCGGCGGTGCCAACGACCCCGATCCACGAGCCGTCGTGCAACCGGGCCCAGGAAAAGGTTTGTCCGCACGAGAGGGAGCGCTCGCAGTCGATTTCGGCGCGGGAGATCCTCCCCAAGCTCTGCCAACCGCTGGCGGAGCCGGACACCTCCGCCGATATTTTCTCGATTGGGTGTGAGTCGGTTTTGGACATATTGTGTTCCGTCCGATTGTAAGGGGAAATGATGGAATTTCGCGATTACTACAAGGTCTTGGGCGTGCCGCGGAGTGCCTCCGCCGACGAGATCCGCTCCGCATTCCGAAAGCTGGCGCGTCAATACCATCCCGACGTGGCCAAGGATAAGAAGAAGGCCGAGGACAAGTTCCGCGAGATCAACGAGGCCTACGAGGTCCTCGGCGATCCCGAGAAGCGAAAACGCTACGACCAGCTCGGCTCGACATGGGAAGAGGGCCAGGAATTTCAGCCGCCGCCGCAATGGAGAAGCGGAACCCGGTGGGCCCAGACCCCGGAAGAATATGGTTTCCAGGTCGGAGGGACGGGCTTCAGCGATTTCTTCGAAGCGTTCTTCTCCGATGGGGGAGGTCTCAGCTCTCTCTTCGGGCGCCGTCGCTCTTCGGGAATGGGCGCTTCGCGCGCAGGGGCTGACGTGGAGGCGGACCTGGCCATTACGCTCGAGGAGGCGATGCAGGGGACCTCCAAGGAAATCCACCTCCGTCGGCAGGAACCCGGGAAGCCGGGCTTCCGTTCGCAGACCTATCAGGTCTCCATCCCCGCCGGAGTCCGGGAAGGGCAGCGGATCCGGCTGGCGGGCCAGGGGCAACCCGCTCCGCCGGGCGGCCGCCCAGGCGATCTTTTCCTCCGAATCCGCTATGCCCGCCATCCCTATTTTCGCGTCGAGGGAAGCGACCTTCTCTACGAGCTCGAGCTTCCCCCTTGGTCCGTCGCGCTGGGCACGCACGCCGACATTCCGGCGCTGACCGGCGGGGTTCGCTTGCGGATTCCTCCGGGATCGAGCTCGGGCCAAAGGTTCCGGCTGGCCGGGCTCGGGCTGCCGCGAAAGCAGGGAGGGCGGGGTGACCTCTACGTGACGCTGGCCGTCCGGATGCCGAAAGCTCCGACCCCGCAAGAGAGGGAGCTTTGGGAAAAGCTGGCCCGGGCTTCGCATCCCGAAGCAGGCCAGGGCGGTTGAAGCCTCGTCAATGGAGGATGAGCCATGGGATCGCCCGAAAGGGATCGTACGCCGTCGGTCGAGCTGGTTCCTTACCGAAGCGCTGGGCCGAGATATTCGGCATCGTCCCTGGCCGAGCTCGCCAGGGTCCATCCGGAGATGGTTCTCTGCTACTGGAGGCTCGGGCTTCTCTGCGCGGAAGGGGAAGAGGAACAAGGCCCCCGCTTCGATGACGATGCGCTCTTCCTCCTCAGGCGGCTGGAGCAGCTCCGAAGGGATTACGGTCTTTCCCTGAGAGCGCTCCGTCTTTTCGCCCAGGCCTTGCGCTCATGGGAAGGATGAGGGGGATGCCAATTCCGGAAGGCGAGACACCACTGGCCGCACTGCTGCGCGCGCTTCTGGCGCAAGAGGGCTCGATCCCCTTCAGCCGCTTCATGGAGATCGCCCTCTACCACCCGGAGCACGGGTATTATGCGCGAGCCCCTTCCCTGGGGATCGGAAGACGCGGGGACTACTATACCGGGCCGAGCGCCGGGCCAGCCTTCGGCCGTCTCTTTGCCGAAACGGTCGTCGAGGTTTGGTCCCTGCTGGGAGGGCCGGAGACGATCGATCTCTGGGAGCAAGGAGCCGGGGCGGGCTGGCTCGCCTGCGACCTGGTCGATTCTCTCCAGCGGCGAGACCCGGATCTTGCGGGACGGCTTCGCTACACCATCGTCGAGCCCAGAGCCCGCGCCCGCCAAGAGCAGCAGGAGCGGGTGAGCAAGGCCCAGCTCGCCGATCGCTTTCGCTGGGTCGATTCCTGGGACGAGACGGAAAGGATCGTCGGCATCTTCTTGTCCAACGAGCTGGTGGACAGCTTTCCGGTCCGTCGGCTCGTCCGCCGGGGAACCGGCTGGATGGAGAGTTGCGTGACTCTCCAGGATGGACACCTCCGGCTCGAAGAGCAACCCCTGCGCGGCGCAAGCCCCTGGAGCGATCCTCTTGGGGAGCCGCCACCCGATCTTCCCGAGGGCTGGGTCGTCGAGGTGAGCCCCGACGCTCCGTCCTGGATGCGCCGGGTAGGGAGGCTACTCGAGCGCGGCCTGGTCTTTACCTTCGACTATGGCTTGACCCCGGAGGAGCGCTTCTCTCCCGGGAGGTCCGGCGGAACTCTACGGGCCTATCGTCGCCACCGGTGGGCGGAAGATCTCCTCGCCAACCCCGGAGAGCAGGATCTCACTGCGCACGTCGACTTCCGGGTGCTCGAGCAGAGCGGACGCGAAGCCGGATTGCAGAGCCTGGCGTTCATCGACCAGCACCATTTCTTCGTCGGGATTCTCGCCGCGCTCGCCCAACGGTCTGAAGGAAGGCTGCCCGACGGTTTGACGGTGGGGGGATTCCAGACGCTCGCCCATCCCGGCTTCCTTGGAAGGACCCACCAGGTGCTGATCCAGTCCAAAGGGGTCGACGATCCGTCTTCCCTCTCCGGCCTGCGCTTCGCTCGGGTTCCTGGCGACCTCGCTTGGTTCTTGTCCCCCCGGCCCATCCCCCGGTACCAATAGAGCGTGCGGATCGAGCCTTCGGAACGAGTCGTCGGCCTGCTGATGCCGGTCTCCGCCCTGCGGCGACCGGGAGATCTCGGAATCGGGGATGCCCGGGCGGTCCGTGACGCGATCGACTTCTGCGCGGAGCACGGCATCCACTGGCTCCAGCTCCTTCCGATCAACGAGACGAGCGGGGACAACAGCCCCTACAATGCGATCAGCTCGATCGCCCTCGAACCCTCTCTCTTCTCCTTGGAGCCCGAGGAGGTCCCCGGCCTGGAGGCGGAAGACATCCCGAAGGACTGGTTAGAGGAGGGTGCCGAAGAGGATGTCATCGACTATCCGCAGGTCAAGGAGCGGAAGAAGACACTGCTGGAACGTGCCTATGCGCGCTTTTGGGAGCAGCGGCCGCCGGGTTGGGGGGAGTTTCAGGCGTTCTGCCGAGGCCACGCTTCCTGGCTCAAGGGATATTCCCTCTTTCGAGCCCTCCTGGAGCAGCAAGGAGGGGATCCTCGGTGGGATCGGTGGCCGGCCGAAATCGCCCACTACCGGAGCGCTCTTACCTGGCTCCGCACGGAGCGCCCGCGGGAGCTTTTGCGGAAACGCTCCTTTTACGCATTCGTCCAGTGGATCGGTTACCGGCAGTGGAAGGCGGTGCGGACGTACGCGGCTTGGCGCGGAGTCCGGCTCATGGGAGACATCCCTTTTGGGATCAGCCGCTACGGATCGGATGTCTGGACCAACCCACCCCTTTTCGACACGAGCTGGTGCGGAGGCGCGCCGCCGGAGAAGTTTTTCCAGTCCGATGCGTTCACCCAGAAGTGGGGCCAGAATTGGGGAATCCCGCTCTACTTCTGGGACCGACATGAGGCGGAGAACTTCGCCTGGTGGAAGCAGCGCATCGCTCGAACGCTCGAGATCTTTCATGGCTTCCGCATCGATCATGTTCTCGGCTTTTTCCGGATCTACGCCTTTCCCTGGAAGCCGGAAGAAAACTCGAACTTTCTCCCGGTGACCCAGGAAGAGGCGAAGGAGAGGACCGGCGGAAGGTTGCCCCATTTCATTCCCGCATCCGACGAGAATGCCGAAGATGCGGCCCGCAATGAGGCGCGAGGGGTCCTGCTCCTGACCCGGCTCCTCGAGGAGACCGGGAACGCCGCAGTGATCGCGGAGGATCTGGGATTCGTTCCCTACTATGTGCGCCCCGCCTTGAGCGAGCTCGGGATCCCCGGGTTCAAGATTCCCCTGTTCGAGCGGGCGGAAGATCACTCCTACCTGCCCGCCTCGACCTATCCCCACTTGAGTGTAGCGACCTACGCGACCCACGACCACCCCCCGATCGCCTGCATCTACCGGGGCCTGGTCGAGCGCTGGCTCGGCCCCAGCGGCCATGACGCCTGGCTCGAGCTGCAACGGCTCATGACCTTCCTGGGTTGGAACCCGGAGACGCCTCCACGGGAGTTTTCCCGAGATCTCCACCTCCGCATGCTCCAGGTCTTGCTCGACGCTCCGAGCTGGATGGCATCCATCCTGGTGAGCGATCTGTTGGGAATCGAAACCCGGTTCAACCAGCCGGGGGCGGATCGGAACTGGATTGCGCGCCTCCCGCGCCCTCTGCCGGACTACCGGCAGCTCCCCCCGTTTGCCGGGCTTCTCTCCTCCTTTCGGGCTCTGGTGGGCGCGAGCGGTCGAGGCCCGAGCCGATGGGGCGGCTAAGAGGGGACTCGCTTTTTTCCCTGCGCCCTGGCAGAAAGGATGGCCGTATGCGACGCTATCTCCTTCTTCTCTTGCTCGTCCCCGTATTTGCGGGCTGCGACCAGGCGGTCTATCTCTGGCAGTACGGCTCGTTGACGGGACCAGGGAAGAAAAACGCTCGGAAGGCCTTCGAGCACGACCTCTTCTCTGCCGAGGCCAAGAGAAAGTATCGGATCACCCAGGACGAAATCACGGTCAATGAAGTAGAGATGCCCACGATCAACCCTTGGACCAATCAAGAGGAAGCGGGCGTCCACGTCACCGTGATGGTCCGGTTTCAAAACGGCCGGATCTTTCAGCAGAGCTACGATGGCGCCATCATTCACGTATCGGGCGGCTGGCGCGTCAATCCTCCGCTCACCAAAGCAATCCAGGCGCAACTGGAAGCGGCCTCGCGCGCTTGATCCGAGCGAGAAAGCCCCTCCCCTTGCTCCACCAGCGGAGCCACACCTCACTGGGAGAGAGCCCGGATCACGATCTCGACGCGGCGATTCTTCGCCTGCTCCTCGATTGTCCCTCGCGGGTTGACGATCGGCCTGCGGCGTCCGTAGCCAGTCGCGTGAAAGGCGAGCCGCTCTCCGGGCAAGCGCTGCTCGAACCAGCGCTGCACGGATTCGGCGCGCTGTTGGCTCAGCTTCACATTGTACTGGTCATCCCCGAAGGTATCGGTGTGGCCGCCGATCTCGACATCGGCACGGCCATAACGCTTCAAGATCTCGGCTACTTGAGCGAGGAGCGGCTCCGCGTCCGGACGCAACTGGTAGGAGTCGAAATCGAACAAGATATCGCTGGGAAGCCGCACCATGATCGGCTGAGGGATGCGCGGATCGAAGTTGGCGGCGGCCCGGAATTGGCTTTGAACATCGTCCGCTCCCGGCAGGCCCTCTCCCCCGGCCGCTTCTTCCGGATGGGTTCCCGCCTGCCCCACGGCACTTGCGCCGGGCCGCGGATTCGGCCCGATCCCGGAGGGGAGAACGATGGCGTCGTTCGGCGCACCCGGGGCCGCAGGACCGACGTTGGTCTGGGAGGTCGCGCTTTCCACCTCGGCTCGCATATCCGGCAGATAGGGGCTCGTTTCGCTCGGCGGCGTCGGAGCCAGCACCGCCACTTCCGGGGCCCCTCCGGGAGTCGTATCGGGAAGCGGGACGCGAACGGGATTTTCCTGCGCCAGCTTTTGCACGATCGCCTCCTCCCCCTTGACCTCCGTGGGAGCCTCCAGGTTAGGGACCGGAGCCATGGTGGGGGTGCTCGACTGGGCGCGAGCCTGGAAAAGAGAGTTCGGCAATTCCGCCCGTCTCAGGTGAAAGGTACGCGACATCTCCTTGGCCTGGGATGCGAGGGCCATCCTCCCTCTCACATGGAGCGGACCCACAACCCCCAAGATCGCGACATGCACGAGGAGGGAGAGGAGCAGAGCGATGAGAGCGATCTTCCCTTGATGCTCGCTCGAGTCAATGATCGGTTCAGGCATCGGGCTTAAAATCCGGGTACTTTTCCTTCAGGCGTCTCCGCCAATTGGCGGCCTGGGCCTCGTCTCCCGACAGCGCAAAGCACGAAGCGGCCTTGTCCATGGCTCGCGGAGTAATCTCGTCGTCCTGGTAGATGAGGCTAAGCGTACTGTATGTCTTGGCGGCTTCGGCATAGTTTTTTTGGGCCCAATAGAGGTTTCCGAGGAGCATGCGCGCTTCCGCGTTCCGCCGTCCCTCGGGTTCCTGCAGCAGCACCTGCTCCAGATGCTTCTGTGCAGAAGCATACTCTCCCGCGCCCGTCTCGGCTTCCGCAAATCCCAAGAGCACCGGGCTATTGTCCGCACCACCCGGGTCGAGCTTGCGGAATTCCTGATAGCACTGCATGGCACCAGGCCACTCATGCAGCTTCCGCTCGACCTCGGCCAATTCCCAGTAGGCCGACACTCGATATTGACCGGCATCCGTTCGCGCGCAAACCTTCTGGAGCGCGTTCTTGGCCGAAGTCAGCTGGTTCTCCTTCGCCCACGAGAGGCCCACCCAATAGTAGAGAGCGGCGGGAAGCTGCTCGGCGGCCGACGGGGCCTTTTCCTCGAGCTCCGCCAAGTAGCGGCTGGTCTTCTCCAAGTCCTTCTCGCTGTAAGCAACCCAGACCAGCATCGTCGTTGCCGGGCCAAAGAATTGCGTCGGTTCTCCTTCCCTCGCCTCCAGGAGATGCTTTTCCGCCTCAGCGTATCTCTTTTCTCCGAGCTCGGACTGCCCGAGCAGCAGGCAGCCGAGGGGGCGAAGCTTGGCCTTGGGGTATTCCTCCGCGAGCGCTCGAAACGCCCGCTCCATCTCTTCGGGCTGCTTCATCTGCCTGGCGAGCAAGGCCGTCTGGGCCAAGGCGGCCTCCCGTTCCGGGGAACCCTGGGGAGCCAGGTCGAGCACCTGCTTCCAGGCTTCGAGGGCCTTGGCGAAGTTTCCGGCCTTGTCCCAGGCCGCGCCTTCGGTCATCCGAGCGGTCAAGAGCTCTGGGGCCGCCGGGCATTCCGTGCCAAGCTTTTCCAGGATCTCCGCCGCATCCTTCCACCTCCCGCACTCGAAGTAGGCTCGGCCGAGTCCCAGGAGCGCGGACGAGCGGGAAACCCCCTCCGGCTTTTGAGAGACCAGAGACTCCCAAAGCGGCAGGGCGTCAGCAAAGCGACCCCGCGCCGAAAGCGCCTGCGCCTGGATGAAACGGACACGGAGCGCGTAGGGGCTCGACGGGCCGAATCGGTCGAGATAGGCGTTCGCCTCATCGAGAACTCCCTTCTGGTTGAGTGCTGCCAGGGCGACCAGCCTTCCATAGGCGGCTTCGGCCATCGCGGGTGCGGCCGGGTTCAGGGAAAGACACTGTTCGAACACCGGCAAGGCGATCCCTGGCTCACCCGCCTGCAGGGCGCCATTTCCCAGCTTCAAAAACAAGCCGACCTTTCGCTCCTGGGAGAAGCGCGCCGCATGGGACTGGAGGAACGTCAAGGCCTCTTCAAAGCGCTTTTGCAAAAGGGCCTCTTCGAATTGCCCCTCATAAGCCAGGTTTTGCCATTCGGCGGGAACGGCCGGACTGAGACACCGGCGAAAGAGCTCTTCGGCGGTTTTTGCATCGCCGCCCCGCAGAGCCGCCCATCCCGCTCGCGCCGTGGCCTGCCACTTTTGTGACGACTCCTTGCTCTGCTCCGCCAGGGTTCGCCAATAATGGAGCGCGCTCGCCCAGTCCCGCTTCTTTTCGAGGTAGACCGCGAGCAGCCGAGTCGCCTCCCCACGGTAGGGGGACGACCCGGAAGCCACCATCCGGAGCTGCTCGGATCCGGCGGTTTCGTTTCCGATGTGAAACTCCGAGAGGGCCATGAGGTAACGAGCCGTTTCGGAGGTCTCTCCGACTCCCCGATCGATCGCCAGCTGAAGAAGCGGGATCGCTTCTCCATAATGCCCTTGCTCCATCAGGAGCTTGCCCTGCCAGAACCAGGCGGCCGGAGCATAGAGGCTCTTCGGGTTGCTTTGCGTGAGCGTCCGGTAGACCGAGAGAGCATCCTTGGTGCGGCCCAGCGAGCGATAGCATTCGCCGATGTCGAAGAGGGCCTCCTCCTTCTTTAGTGGGGTCAGGGAAGGCAGCGCCTCGGAAAGGAGGCGCAGCGCTTCGGAGTAGCGATGGTCGCGATAGAGCACCACTCCCTGATCGAACTGCACCTCCGCTTGGGGAAGCAGCTCGAGCGGCTCCCCGGAATCTTGCGCTGCGGCCGCCGACCAGGCCGACTCGGTCCGCCCGATCCAACAAAGGCACAACGCCGAAAGGAAGAGCAAACGGCCCAGCCGACGGAATGCGCGCGATTTTCGCACCTGGATCAGACCCGTCGAACCCATCTCCTCCGCCTTTCCTCCGCCGCCCCGCTGACCAAAGGGGTTCCCTTCTCTTCGGTCCAGGACGCCTTCCCGGCACCTCCGCGCCATGTCGGCTCTAGCGGCTCCTTCCGCCCGACAGCGGCTCGGATACGACATTCTCGGGCCCTCTCATCGCTACCCCTAGGGCGTGGTGAGGTCGGGCCGGATCGTCGCGAAGGCGATATTCCAGACGTTGGCCGCCCGACAGACATCGAGAACGTGAACGACATGCTCGTAGCTGGTCGCCTCGTCGGCACGGATCACCACCGCTTGGTCCGGATATTGCTGGATTACGCCGTGCAGGATCTCCTCCAGCTCGGAAGGGGAGACCGCCCTTCGGTTGAGCGTGATCTTGCCGTCTTTCATGATGTTCAAGACCACCTCTCCCGGAAGGCGCTTGGGAATCTCTCCATGCTTCGCCTTGGGGACCCGCACGTCGAGGTCCGCCTCGTACCGCGCCAAGTTCCAGGTGAGCAGAAAGAACGAGAGCAGAAAGAGGATGACGTCGATCATCGGCGCCAGCTGCAGCGCGATCTGCTCGTTGGGCACGCGGTTCCGGAAGTTCATGCCGATTCGACGACCCCGCTCGCCGCCGGCTCCTTCGCGGCGGCTTCCATGCCGCTGGAGCGGTGAAGGAGGATCAGCTCCTGGACCCAAATGGCCGATCGCTCCTCGAAGACCGTCAGGAGCCCTTGAAGCCGGCCGCGGAAGAAGGAATAGAACATCATGGAGGAGATCCCGACGATGAGGCCCACGGCCGTGGCGATCAGCGCCTGAGAGACTCCTCCAGCCAGAAGCATCGTCCGCATGGGAGACGGATCGGCCGCAATCGAGCCGAAGGAGCGCAAAATCCCCACCACCGTGCCGAACAGCCCGAGCATGGGCGAGATGACCCCGACATCCAGAAGATACAAGATCCGTTGATTGAGGCCAGCGGCAATTCCGCTCCCGACGACTTGCGCCACGGACCGCACAGCCTCCGCGTCCGCGGCGGGATGGCGCTGATAGAGACCGATCGCCTCCCGGAGGACTCGGGCGACGGCCTCCTTCCTGTCCCGCAAAAGCTCACCCAGAAGAGCCATGTCGCCGCGGCGAAAGACGCTATCGAGCCTGCGCTCCAGATCGCGGGTCCAGACCACGCCCTGCCGGAGCGACGCCAGGCAGTAGAAGATGAGCCAGAGAGCGATGATCGAGACGAGCAATAGCGGCAGCATCACCCATCCGCCGGACTGGAGCAGCCCCCAGACTGTCAACACCGGCAGCTGGGGCGGGAAGGCCGCTGTGAAAAACGAGAGGAAGAGCGTGGGCATGGCGAGCACGAGGTCATTCATAGGGAATTGTCATGCCTAAGGTACTGAATTTGCGTCATCCTTGCCAAGCCGTCTTGCGAGCCGAAAAGCAAAGGAGTAGTTTCGGCACCTCGGGCAGATTTGCGTGTAGATCTGCCAGCTCGTGGAGGACAATCGGGGAAAATGCCGTACCTATGGATGAGCCTCACATCGAGGGGCGGGTGAAATTTCCTTCGCTGCTCCTTCTCGGAGCTCCCGGCTCCGGAAAAGGGACGCAAGGGCAGATCCTCGCCCGAATTCCCGGTTTCGTTCACATCTCCTCGGGCGATCTCTTCCGCTCCCTGGATCCCGGCTCGGAGCTGGGGACGCTCTTCCGGGAATACTCGGATCGCGGGCGGCTCGTCCCCGACGATTTGACGATCCGCGTCTGGCAGGAACATGTGCGAACGCTAGTCGCCTCCGGCGCTTACGACCCCTCGACCGATTTTCTCGTGCTCGACGGCATCCCCCGCAACGCGAACCAGCTCGCGCGGATCTCCGACTCCGTCGACATCCGGCACGTCTTCCATCTCTGCTGCCCCAACCGGGAGGTCTTGATCCGGCGCGTCGCGGGTCGCGCTCGGCAGGCGAATCGGGCCGACGACCTCGATCCCAAGGTGATTCTCGAGCGGATCGCCGTCTACGAGACGGAAACCAAGCCGCTGCTGGGAAGGATTCCCCCGGATCGCATCCACGATATCGACGCCGACCGGTTGCCCTACCAGGTGCTCCGGCAGATTCTCGATTCCCTGCCGTAGCTCGATTCTGGACCTCTACCGGGTCAATCGGCTTCCGGACCGCGGAGCCGTCCACGGAATTGGCGCCGGACGAGCCAGATCATGCCAAGCAGGTCGATGGTCGCCGCCAGAGCCCGCCTCCAAGGGCGAACCTTGCTTTGGCCGGCGTGCCGCGGACGATGATGCACCGGCTGCTCGCCGGTCCGATATCCCATGCCACGCGCAAGAGCGGGAATGAACCGATGCATCCCGTTCCATCCCGGTAGCCGCCGCGCCAGCTCGCTGCGGATGATCTTGAGCGAGCAGCCCGAGTCTCGCGTCTGATCGGCGAGGAGTCGGGCGCGGACCCGATTGGCGACCCAGCTCATCCACCGCCGCTGCCAACTGTCTTGCCGCCTTTGGCGGAAGCCCGTGACCAGATCGAGCTTCTCCTCCTGCAGACGTCCCAGCAGTGCGGGAAGATCCGCCGGATCATTCTGGAGGTCGGCATCCAGGAGAATGATCCAGCGCCCCGCGGCTGCCTGGATGCCGTAGTAGATCGCGGCACTCTGGCCCGACCGGCAGGTGAGATCGAGCCACCGAACCGGGTAGCGTGGGCTCGTGGGCGGACGCGCGAAGCGGTCGGTACTGCCATCGTTGACGAGAAGGATCTCGGCCGATCGCCCGAGCGCTTGGAGAGCCGAATCGATCTCCCGAAGCAGCTGCGGCAGGTTTTCCGATTCGTTGAAAAAGGGAACCACCACGGAATACTCGGGCTCGCCCTTTCTGGCGGGGTCCTCTCTCATGACGGAGCTGGCTTCTCCCGGAGAAGCCGCAAGAGCGCCAGCTCGAAGCTGATCTGCTTCTCCCCTCCGCGCAACATGCTCCGGTTCGCCTCCGAAAGGAGAAGAAGCGCCTTCACCCAGAACCGGGCGCTCCGCTTCTTGGCCGCGGCGACCGTCATGCCCAGCTGCCAGGGACTCACCGGGGCTCCGCTCTTCTTCTTCGGGAAGTAGTCCTGGGCTTCGGGAGCCACCTCCGCCTTGACGAAGCGGCCGGAGCCGCTCAGGTGGAGCCAGCCGCCTTCCCAGAGGAGAAGACCCAAAGCCGCCAGGCGGATCTTCTGGGCCAACGCCAGGAGGAGACCCACTTCGCTCTCCCCCTGTCGCAAGAGCGTCCGCAGCTCGCGCAGTGCCTCGGAAGCGCTTTCCCCCACGACCGCATCGCAGAAGTCCCAGACCACCCCATCGCCTCCGCCGCCCAAGAGCAGCCGGAGATCTTCCGGCGTGAGTGGCCGCTCCTCGGCCGGATACAGGGCCAGCTTCTCGATTTGAGAATCGAGCCGCTGGCGGTCCCCTCCCGAAGCGGCGAGCAGACGTTCGCAGAGCTCGTTCGTGGGAGAAAGGCCGCGTCTGCGCATCCGCTCGGCGATCTCGCCCAAGGCCCGGTCTTCGTTCCGATCGCCTCCCAAGGGGGCGAAGAGATGAACCGAGGCGATTTCCCGCAGCCCGCGCAGGAATTGTCGCCGTTCATCTACGGCTCCGGCCTGAATCACCAGGACGACCTCTTCGGGAGCGAGGCCTCGCAGGACCGCAAGCAGGCTTGCGAGCGCCGCGGAGACCCTTTCGTCCCGGCCGACCCCCTTGGCCCCGAGACAGCGGACATCCTTCCAAAGCACGACCTTGCGCAGACCGAAGAGCGAGCCGGACTGGAGGGCGTCCCGCAAGCGGTCGATCTGCTCGCACGCCTCCGCCGCACTCTGCCCGTCCCCAGGAACGCTCTCGAAGGAAGGATCCTCGCGCAACCCCTCCTTTTCCAGAAAGAGCCGTGCGACGCGCTTGGCTTCGTATTCGTCTTCTCCGCCGAAGAAATGAATTGCTTTACTCTTGCCGGCAAGAGGCGTCATTGCAATAAGATCGGTCCAGGCAATGGAACACTTGTGGGCACCCTGGCGCAAGGCTTATCTCGACGATCCCACCCCTCCAAAGAGCACCCTTTTCGAGGAAATCGCCAGGGAGTCCAGGGACCGGGAAAACCTCGTCCTGCTGCGTGGGCGCACGAGCTTCGGCCTGCTCAACCGCTTTCCCTACAATGCCGGCCATTCGATGGTGGTTCCCTACCGGCCCGTCGCCCGACTCGATCAGCTGACGGAGACCGAGCTGCTCGAGGCCATGGCGCTGCTGCGAAAGCTCCTCTCTGCGCTCGAGCGGGCGTTTGCACCGCACGGGTTCAACATCGGCCTCAATCAGGGAGCGGCCGCCGGAGCGGGCATCGAAGGACATCTCCATTGGCATCTGGTGCCGCGTTGGAGCCATGACGCCAACTTCATGACGACCACGGCCGGGACCCGGGTCCATCCGTCGGATCTGGAAACTGTCTATCGCCTGCTTCACGACTCTCTCCAGGGGGAGGAGCCCTCCTCCCCCTCGCCCGATTCTCCTCGCCCTTCCCCGGGGGCAGCGTCGTGAAGAAAACCGCTTTACAGGGGTGCCCCTTCCTTCGTAGCATCGCCACTCTTTTCCGATGAGTGAGAAAAAGCTACGCATTGGGCTTCCCAAAGGCAGCCTGGAGGAAGCCACCGTCGAGCTTTTTCGTCGCGCCGGATACGCCATCAGTCGTTCCTCCCGAGGCTATCGGCCCTATATCGATCATCCCGGAATGGAGGTCCGGCTCGTCAGGCCCCAGGAATTGGCTCGCTATGTCACCCAGGGCTTCCTCGATTGCGGCATCACCGGCATGGATTGGATCCTGGAAAACGAAGCCTCCGTCCATCTCGTCTGCGAATTGCCCTACAACCGTTCGACCCGGCTTCCCGTGCGTTGGGTGCTCGCCGTTCACGAGAGCTCGCCGATCCGAAGCCCCAAGGATCTGCAGGGGAAACGGATCGCCACCGAAGCGGTGCGCCTGGTCTCCGCCTACCTGGAGCGGCATGGCGTCAAGGCGGAGGTAGAGTTCTCCTGGGGGGCCACGGAAGTCAAGGTCCCCGAGCTCGTCGACGCCATCGTGGACATTTCGGAGACGGGCTCCTCTCTCCAGGCCAACAACTTGCGCGTCGTCGACACCGTGCTGCAAAGCTATCCGCAGTTTCTCTGCTCGCATTCCGTCTGGGCGGATGCCGAGCGGCGGAAGCAGATCGAATCTCTGGCCTTGCTCCTCTTGGCCGCGCTTCGCGGTGAGGAAAAGGTGGGGCTGAAGATGAACGTAGCCAAGGACGGCATCGAGGCGGTGCTGGGCGTCTTGCCCGCCCTACGAAGGCCGACGGTCTCCCCATTGGCCGATGGAGAGTGGCTTGCCGTGGAGACCGTTCTCGATGAGAGTCAGGTCCGCGACCTGATCCCGCGACTGAAGGAGCTGGGCGCGGAGGGAATTATCGAATACCCGCTGAACAAGGTCATCTATTGACCAGCGGGAAGCGCCAAGAAGGATTATCGGCATGGGTTCGCTCAAGAAACGCCGCAAGGCGAAGATGAACAAGCACAAGCGCCGCAAGCGCAGGCGCGAGCATCGTCACAAGAAGAGGCTCCGTTACAAGACCGGCTAAAAGGGTCGGCCAAGCTGCTCCGCTCTTCCGGATCGGGAGACGGAGCTTGGCGAAGCTCCCGTCCGGGAAGAACCCATCCTCGCGAGGACGAAGGCATGCTTCTGGAGAATTTCCTCGACAGCCCTAGACGGGCCGAGCACCATACGCTCTGTCTCGGCCCGATCTCTTGAGGGAGGGCGGACGCAGGAAGGACCGAATGCGCGGGTTACCTGCCCTACCTACGGGCGATCGTCCTAAGACGACCCCGAACCCAATGCAGGGGGCATGGCCTCTCGCCTGTGCGGCAGCCCTCTGGTTCGTGAGCGGCGTCGATCTTCTGGCGGCGCGTCATCACCACCACCGCGCGAGGGCGGATTCCACGTACTTGGCGGTAGGGAGCGAGTGGGAGGCCGATCGATTGGTGGAGGCTACCGCAGCTCTCCTGTACGACCCGGTCACCAATCGCGTTCTCTTCGCTCGGAACCTCGATGCTCCTTTGGCCCCCGCCAGCACGACCAAGTTGATGACCGCTCTCCTGGTCTATGAGATGACCGGGTTGCACGGGTTCGTGAGTGTTCTTCCCTCCGATACGGCGGTCGAACCCTCCCATGTGCCGCTGCGGATCGGACAGCGGCTTTCGGTGACCGAGCTCGTCCAGGATCTGCTCGTCGGCTCCTGCAATGACGCCGCTCTCGCCCTCGCCCGCTCGACTTCCGGGTCGGTCCCCGCCTTCGTCCACGAGATGAATCGCAAGGCCTGGGAGATGGGATGCCTGCACACCCACTTCGTCGATCCGCACGGCTTGGCTTCCTTCCGGGAAGGCCAGATGACGACCGCCCGGGATCTGCTGCACATCTTTCAGGCCGTCTTGAACGTCCCGGCCCTGCGGCAAATGCTCATGACCCGCACCGTCGCCACCCGAAGTGGGAACCAGCTCCGGATCCTCCACAACCACAATCGCCTGCTCGGGAAGTACGCCGGGATGGGCCCGGCGAAGACCGGTTGGACGCGCGAGGCGCGCCACACCTACGCGGCAGCCTGTCAACGCGACGGCCACCCGCTTCTGCTGGTTCTCCTGCACAGTCCGGACAAGTGGAGGGACGCAACCGTCCTCTTCAACTATGGCTTCCGGCAGGTAAAGGAATCGAACCTTCCAGCGGCCCCAGCCCAGCCGCTTTGAGCGCGAGCTTCTCCTCGCCGGGCGCGATCGCATATGGAGGGCGGCTATGAATGATTTTTTGACCAGCACCATCTTGGGGGTGGTGGAAGGCCTCACCGAGTTCCTTCCCGTTTCGAGCACCGGCCACCTGCTGATCACCGAGCACTGGCTGGGCGCTCGCTCGGAAACCTTCAACATCTTCATCCAGCTGGGGGCGGTGCTCGCAGTGACTCTCCTCTATTGGCCCAAGATCGTCGGCCTGATCACCGGGATCCACAAGCCACAGAACCTCGACTATGTCCTGAAGCTCGCGGTCGCCTTTGCGCTCACCTCGGTCCTCGGGCTCGCCGCAAAGAAAGCGGGGTGGAAGCTGCCCGACCAACTCACCCCGGTGCTCCTGGCCGTCTTCGCCGGAGCGGCCTGGATCTTTCTGGCAGAGAGCCGTCTCCGCTCCCTTGAGCCAACCAGCCAGATCGGCTGGATGACCGCATGCGCCGTGGGAGTCGCGCAAGTGCTCGCCGGCGTCTTTCCCGGCCTCTCCCGTTCGGGAGCCACCATCCTCACGGCCCTTCTCTTCGGGGTCGAGCGGCCCGCCGCGACAGAGTTCGCCTTTCTGCTCGGCATTCCGACCATGTTTGCCGCGAGCCTCTTCTCCTTTGCGCAGGAAACCCATTTTTTCCGCGATCTCCCCGCCGACTCCTGGGATACGCTCCTCGTTGGTTTCACCGTCTCCGGGATCACCGGCTTCGCTGCCGTTCAATGGCTGCTCAGATATGTGCAGAGTCACACCTTCATCCCGTTTGCCTGGTATCGGCTCGCGCTGGGGGCTGCCCTCGTCGGCCTGTTGAGCCTTCCTTGGAAGAGCTGAGAAGGCCGTACGAAAAGCAGAGCTTGAGCACACTTTCGTAAGAGAGCTCCGGAGCGGTAGTCAGCGCCCCTTCCGGTACCACCACCAGGAATCCGCTGAACGGGGTGGGGGAGGTGGGAATAAAGACGGTGCAGAGGGTCCCTTCTCCCGACTGGATCGGCAATCGGCCCGTGACGAAGCCCAGCGCTCTCGCCCCTCTCTCCGAGAGAGAGACGTAGACCACCGGGCTCGATTGGAACGCCTGGGCATCCGAGCTTCCCAGGTTGCGCAGGGCCTCGACGGCCTCCTTGGCCGTTTGGTAGATGGCGCTGACGAACGGCACCCGCTGCACCACCCGCTCGATCGCCCGCAGGAGCGCGGAGCCGGCGAAGTTCCCCACGGCAAATCCGACCAGGAGCACGACCAGCAGGCTGACCACGAAGCCGGCACCCGGGATGTGCCCTCCGAAGTGCTCGCGGATGAAGGTCGAGCCGGGGAGGAGGTGCGCCCGGACCAGAAACGCGAGAATCAGGTCCGCCGGGCCATTGACGATCCCATAGACGAGCTGGATGACCCAGAGAGTCAGCACGGCGGGAAGCAGGACGAAGAGCCCCGTGAGAAACTTCCCGCGCAGCCATGACCAGACGGTGCTCGATCGAGCCGATCTCTCCGACCCAAAGGCAAGCTTCACTCTCTCCTCCTCTCTTGGACGCCTCTGTTCCTTCTTGCCGGACCCATCCTCCCCTCTCCCTTGCGCGACCTCGGGTGGCCCTCTCTCCCGACCGGAACCATGAACGGGCTTCCGGACGGGAAGTCGAGCCCAAAGATCGGGGAAGCTGCGACGGGGTGCGCGCAACGACCCGATCGCCTAACAAGGAGAGCGGAACACCAACGAACCAAGCCATGAGCAAATCGAAGCGTCGCCAGCCCATCGAACCGTCCCCCGTCATGCAAGCCAAGGTCGCGGCAATGGTGCAGGGGCTCGAGCGAGCCGGAACGGTCGAGCGGATCCTTGAAACCCCACCCGCCGCCCCCGGAATCGCGCTCGAGCGGGTGCGCGTGCGGACCCTCGACCATGAGGGGAAGACCTACCGGAAGATCGTCCGGGAATACAATCGGACCCGCCCACAATTCCTCGCGGCTCTCGCCCGAGACCCCACCGCGCGCGCGCTCGCGCTGCTCGCCGTCGGCAAGGAGGGAGTGGCAATGATGGAGCGGGGGCAGGTTCCCAAGAGAAAGTGGGAGGAGACGGTCGATCGCGATGGCGTCTTGCGCGATCGAGCCACGCTCTTTGGGGTTCGGGCGGTCCTTCCGCAGGGCGTGCGAAGGATCACGCAAGCATCCGAGCGGCGGCCGGACATGTGGAACTGTCACCATGTCGTCCAAAAGAGCGCTCTCCGGGCTGACGGCGAGAGTCCGAACGACCCGAGCAACCTTGTGGTGATCTCGACCTTCACCAGCGGGAACAACCGGGAGAATGCCCACCACTTTCTCCACGCCGCCATGCTTCATCCGCAGCTTCACCTTCCTCCGGGCTCGGTGACCGATGCGTACATTCCCCGGCCGCTCTTCCCGTTTTACCCTCCGACCCGCAAGGCCTTCGCGGACGTGGACGAAGTCCGGCGGGAGCTGAGGAGCCTCGATCCCAAGGCGGAGCTGCCGCCAAGCTGGCAGAGGCGCCTGGTCACGTTCTGCCGTGCGGCAGGCAAGCTGCCCTACGAAGTTCCCGAAGAATGTCGCGCGGCGGTCCGAAGCTACCAGGACATCTATTACCGTCCGGAAAATCGGCAACCGGAGCAAGAGCAGAAAGCCCGGAAGGAGGCGGCTGCGGAGGGGGCGGGGCTCGCCCGCCAGTTTCTACCGGCCGGGGCCCGAGTCGATGGAGAAGTCCTTCCTCACGATCACACCCCTCGATTTCGATTGCCAATTCTTCCCGAGCAAGGCAAGCTTCCCGACGAGCCGTCAACCCCACACTCTGCGATCGGTCGATCTTACCCAAGCCAAAGCGGCCCATCCCTCCATCGCTAAGCGGCGGATTCCTCCTATCTTCCCCACCTCGGCCCAAGAGGCACTGGAACAAGCCATCGGCCCGCATGAGCCCACGCCCTCCCTCTTCGGAGACGACTTGAGCTTGAGGCTGACTTTCTCGATTTTCCCATGAATTACAAAACGTATGTAGCGCTGGTGAACGAAGAAGAGCAGGCGGCAGGCTTTCAACCCTTCGTCGGTCGTCCACCGGCGCGGGTGGAGGCCTACGCGGGAGAGGTGCAGGAGAGGTACGGAATCGCGATTCCGCCCGACTATCTCGATCTCCTGCTGCTCGCCGACGGCCTCGCCCACAACGGGGTCGTCTTCTACGCGATGGACCAGGAGGAAGAGGAGGATCAGTTCCTCCCGGGCCTGATCGCGGAGAATCTGGCTGTACAGGGCTTCCAGACGAGGCCGGAGTATCTCTTGCTCGGCCATTCCGACCTCTTCCGCTACGCCTACTCGTTTCCGGAACGAAAGTATTTCGCCCTCCATGCCGACACCCTCGAGCCGGCTGCGGAGTTCTCGAGCTTCAACGACTTGATGGTCAACGTGCTCAAGCATGAAGCCCTGGGCCTCTTCGACGAAGACGAGGAAATCCAGGAGACCCGGGGAGATGACTTTTCCGATCCGGATGAGGAAGAAGGATTTGTGGAAGAGGATGACGCGACTTCCGAGCCGCCGTTCCCGGAAGGATCGAGCTCCGAGGGGGAGTCGAAGCGGGAGAGGCGAGATCCTCCCACGGGGCAAGGATAGGCTACTCCCGGATCTGGCCGGAGCCGACCACGACGTACTTGTACGAAGTGAGCTCGTCGACCCCCATCGGGCCGCGCGCATGGATCTTGTCGGTGCTGATCCCGACCTCGGCTCCCAGGCCGAACTCCCCGCCGTCGGTGAAGCGAGTGGAGCTGTTCCAGTAGACGACCGCCGAATCGACTGAGCGGAGAAACTCCTCCGCGGTCTCCCGATCTTCGGTGACGATGGCGTCCGAATGGCTTGAACCGAACTGTCCGATGTGGGCCAGGGCTTCGGGCAAGCCGTCGACGACCCGCACGGAGAGAATCAAGTCGAGGTACTCGGTCGCCCAATCCTCCGCAGTCGCCGGAACCACCTCAGGACCGCCGAGGAAGCGGGTCTCCTCGTCGCCGCGGATCTCGACCCCGCGTTCGCGCAACTCCCGCACCATCCCGGGAAGAAACGCGGGCGCAATCTTCCGGTCGACCAGCAAGGTTTCCATCGCGTTACAGACTGCGGGTCGCTGGCATTTTGCGTTCACCACGATCTTTCGCGCCATCTCCATGTCGGCCCGCGCTTCGACGAAAACATGGCAGATGCCTTGAAAATGCTTGATGACGGGAACTTGAGCGTGCGTTACGACCGCCTCGATGAGGCCGTATCCCCCGCGGGGAATCAGAAGATCGAGATACCGGCGCTGCCGGCAGAGGATGGGAATGGAGGCCCGGTCGACTGTGGGAAGGAGATGGACCGCCGCCGGAGGAAGCCCCACCCGATCGAGTCCCTCGCGCAAGGCATGCGCAAGGGCCGTATTGGAATGGAAGGCCTCGCTGCCGCCGCGGAGGACCACCGCATTACCCGCCTTCAAGCAGAGAGCCGCTACATCGACGGTCACGTTGGGACGGCTTTCGTAGATCACGCCGATGACCCCGATGGGAACGCGCACTTTCCGAATCAGGAGCCCGTTTGGGCGGGCCCGCTCCTCGAGAATCCGTCCCAGAGGGCTGGGCAGCCTCCGGACCTCCTCGATTCCGCGCAACATGGAGGAGAACGCCTTCGGTGAAAGGGTCAGGCGATCGAGCAGGGCCGCCGCCAGCCCCTGCTTGCGGCCGAGCTCGACATCGAGCCGGTTGGCGGCTTCGATTCGCGCCTGCGATTCTTCCAGGACCGCACCGATCGCCTCGAGCGCCGCGTCGATCCTCTCGGCGTAGACCCGAGCAAGCCCCCGGGAAGCCGCCTTGGCCTCTCGGCAAATGGCCTCGATCTGCTCTTCCAAGGAAATCATCGTTGCCCGCTCGCGAGAAAGAGCGTCCCCACCCGCTCGCCGTCGGCGATCTTCCGGAGAACCCCCTTCTCCCGGCCGTCGGCGATCTGCATGGGGATGCCCGCGCTCCCCACGATCCGAGCCGCCTCGATCTTGGTCACCATTCCGCCCACGGAGCGCTCGCTCCTGGTCTTCCCCGCCATCGCCTCGATCTCTTCTGTGATCTCCTCCACCAGCGGGATGATCCTCCCCCCCCCATCGTCTCGTTCCCGCAATCCGGGGACGTTCGAGAGAATGATCAGCTTATCCGCCTCCACCATCGAGGCGACGTGCGCGGAGAGCCGGTCGTTGTCCCCGAACTTGATCTCCTCGTAGGAAACTACGTCATTTTCATTGATGACGGGAATGAAGATTTTCCGGGAGAGGAGATGCTCCATCGTCTTGCGGGCATTCTCGTAGAGGGTACGGCTGTCGAGATCGAGGTAGGTCAGCAAGAGCTGCGCGACATGATAGCCGCATTCCGCGAAAAGCTCCTCATACAGGCGCATGAGCTGGGGCTGCCCGACCGCCGCGCAGGCTTGCAACTCCTCGATCGCCGCAGGCCGCCTCTGATATCCCAAGAGACCCATGCCGCTTCCGATGGCCCCGGAGCTGACCAGAACGATCTCCCAACCCTCTCCCTTGAGCGCGGAGACCTGCTCGACCAGGCGACGAATCTGCGGCAAATCGAGCTCGCCCTCGGGAGTGCTCAAGGTCCCCGTGCCCAGCTTGATCACCCATCGCGGATGTGGTCGCCCCGCCCGCAAGTCCCCGCCCCTTGCCCTCATGCGTGACTTCCTTGGCGTAAGCGCCCCTTCGGCAGAACCCCCTTCCACGGGAAAAATACGCCTGAGGGCAAGACCGGTCGCATGGCTACTTATATGGAGGCTCGCCCGCCGTCCCGCAACGGCTTTTTCCTTGTGCGCGTTCCCCTCGGCGAGGGTGAGCGCGGGTCGACCTTCCCGATCCAAGGGCAGGCGGAGAAAAAAGCGCCTTGGCTTCCTGGCGAAAGGAACGCAGATTGGCTCCATGGAGCACGCCGCGGGCTTGCCGGCACGAATCCTCTTGGTCGGCTGCGGCTATGTCGGCACCCGGGTCGCCCAGGGCCTCCAGGATCGGCAGATCGAATTTCGGGCCTGGGTCCGAAGCGAAGCGAGCCGAGCCCGGCTCGCCGATCTGGGTATTCCGGCACTGGCCGGGGACATCGGCTCCCGCGAGGCCTGGGAAAGCCTGACGGCTCGTCCCGACTTCCTGATCTACGGCCCCTCTTCTTCTCGCGGCGGAACCAAGGAGTACGAAAATGTCTTCATTACCGGGCTCTCCCATGCGCTTCGTCGCTTTCCGGGGCTGCCGCTCCTTTTTCTCTCCTCGACCTCGGTATACGGCCAGTGGACGGGCGAGGCCGTCGACGAGGACTCGCTTGCGCAACCCGATTCGGAAACCGGCCGCATCCTTCGCGAAGCCGAGCGGATGGCGCTCGACGCGGGTGGGGTCGTCCTCCGGATCGCGGGGATCTACGGCCCGGGTCGGACCCATCTCCTCGACCGGTTCTTGCGCGGCGAGGCGACGATCTCGATCCTGGACCGATGGATCAACCAGATCCATCGAGAGGATGTGGTCTCCGCGATCCTCCACTCCCTCGCCCTGGGCCTCCGTCGGGAAACGGTCAACATCGTGGATGACGAGCCAGTAAGGGAAAGTCGATTTTACGGTTGGCTGGCGCAACGGTTCGACATGCCCCTCCCGCCACAAGGGGGAGAATCCGGCCTCCCGGAGCGAAAGAGGAAGCGGACGCACAAGCGGATCTCCAACGCCAAGGCCCGTGCCTTGGGCTGGAGGCCATTCTATCCGTCATTTCGAGAGGGTCTTCTTTCCCTCTTGCCGGAGCAGGTGCCGCCAGCGGTATCCTGAGGAGAAAAGTGATGCATCAGGCCAAATTGCTCGACGGTCGGGTGGTGGCCGCCGCTGTCCATGAGCGGACCAGGGCTCGAGTCGAGAAGCTGCGGCAGCAGGGGGTCGAACCCTCCGTCGCGTTCTTTCGGGTCGGCGAGGATCCCGCCTCGGAGCTCTACGTTCGCATGAAGGAGAAACGGGCGAGGGAGGTGGGCATCCGTTCCGAAGTGGTGGTCCTGCCGGCCGCGGCCGCAGAGCAGGAGCTCCTCGGTCGGCTCGAGGAGAAGAACCGCGACCCCGGGACCCACGGCGTCTTGGTGCAGATGCCCCTTCCCCGACAGATTCGGGCGGAGGTCGTCTGCCAAGCGATCGATCCTTCGAAGGACATCGACGGCTTTCATCCCGTCAATGCCGGCAAGTTGCTCTTGGGCGACCCTTCCGGCTTCCCTCCGTGCACCCCGGCGGGAATCTGCGCGATCTTCCGGCACTATGGCCTCGTAACGGCCGGAGCAGAAGTCGTGATCCTGGGAAGGAGCAACATCGTGGGAAAGCCTCTTGCGGCTCTGCTGCTGGGCAAGGGAGCGCAAGGCGATGCGACGGTCACGGTTCTCCACTCGCAGAGCCGGCACATTCCGGAACATTGCCGGCGAGCCGACTTTCTGATCGCCGCACTCGGGAAGGCCGAATTCGTTCGCGGCCCGATGATCAAGCCGGGAGCGGTCGTCGTCGATGTGGGCGTCTCCCGTCTGCCGGATCCCTCTCTTCCGGGAGGAAGCCGGATCGTCGGTGACGTTCACTTCTCCGAAGCGCTTCGGACCGCCGCCTGGCTCACCCCGAATCCGGGAGGAGTCGGCCCCATGACCATCGCCATGCTCCTGGCAAATACGGTGGAGGCCGCAGAGCGGCTCGCCGCCTGAGCCCGCGAAGACGACCCTTCCCTTTCCTCCGCTGACGCCGGTCTTCCCGGCGCCGACGCAAGGCCAGCCATCGGCTACTCGCTGCTCGAGCTACCGGCAGAGGCCCTTTGGAGCAGCTGGCTCCACTGCGGCTTCCCGGAAGGAGCCTCCTCCTCGCCCAAGGGTTGCTGCGCGGGCGGCTCGCCGTGCTCCACCAGCCGGAGATGGCGATAGGTGCGGAATCCCGTACCCGCCGGGATCAAGTGGCCCATGATGATGTTTTCCTTGAAGCCTCGGAGCTTGTCGACCTTCCCGAGCGTCGCGGCCTCGGTGAGGACCCGCGTGGTATCCTGGAAGCTCGCCGCGGCGATAAAGCTCTCGGTCTCCACCGAGGCCTTGGTGATGCCGAGCAGTACGGGGACCCCCTCGGCGGGCTTGCCTCCTTTGGCCTCTACTTCGCGGTTCGCTCGCTCGAACTCCAGCCGGTCGATCTGCTCTCCCCAAAGGAACGCGGTATCCCCCGCATCGAGGATCTTCACCTTGCGCAACATCTGCCGGATGATGATCTCGACATGCTTGTCGTTGATCTCGACTCCCTGGAGACGATAGACCTCCTGCACTTCGTTGAGCAGATATTCCTGAAGCTCCTGCACCCCGCCGACCTCCAGGATCTCCTGCGGGACGATCGGGCCCTCGGTGAGCTGCTGGCCTTTGCGGACGACGTCGCCCTTGAAGACGATCAGGTGCTTGGAGAGCGGGATCAGATGCTCCTCTTCCTGCCCCGATTGCGGATCCTGAATCAGGAGGCGACGCTTGCCGCGGACGATGCCCCCGTCCTCGATGACTCCATCGATCCGGGCGATTTCCGCCGAATCTTTCGGGCGCCGCGCCTCGAAGAGCTCGGCCACGCGCGGCAGGCCCCCGGTGATGTCCTTGGTCTTGACGAGCTTCCGCGGCGTCCGAGCGATTCGCTGCCCGGCAGCGACCTCCTCTTTCGGCTTGACCTCGATTCGGGCTCCGGCCGGGATGCCGTAGAAGGCGAGCACCTCTCCGCTCTTTGGATCCCGAATCACGATTTGCGGGTGGAGATCGTGCTTATGCTCGATCACGACCGTTCCAATCTGCTTGGTCGCCTCGTCGAGCTCCTTCTTGACCGTGACTCCCTCAATGATGTCGTGGAACTCCACTACACCCGCCTTCTCCGTCAGCACCGGCACGTTGTACGGATCCCACTGAACGAATACCTGCCCCTTCTTCACCTCGCCCCCGTCCGCCACCGAGACGAGGCTGCCCATGACGATCGTATGGCGCTCGAGCTCGCGGCCGGACGGATCGACGACGGAAAGGAATCCGGATTTGTTCAGGACGACAAAGTTGCCGTCCAGCGACCGGACCACGCGCAGGTCCACGTATTGGACAATCCCGTCATTCTTGGCTCGGATCTGCGGCTGCTTGAAGATCTGTGATGCGGTCCCCCCGATGTGGAATGTCCGCATCGTCAGCTGAGTACCCGGCTCGCCGATCGATTGAGCGGCGATCACCCCGACTGACTCGCCGAGCTTCGCCATCCGGTTGGTCGCAAGGTTGAGCCCATAGCACTTGGCACAAACTCCCCACTTGCTTTCGCAGGTGAGGGCCGAGCGGATGCGCACCTTCTCAACGCCCAGCTGCTCAATGGCGCGCGCCTTCGCGTCGTCGAAGAGATCCCCGTTCGCCACCAGCTTCTTCCGAGTGACCGGATCGGTGATGTCCTCGCACGAGACCCGGCCGTAAATCCGGTCGCTCAGCTTGACGATCTCCTCGTCGCCCTCATAGATCGCCTGGGCGATCAACCCGTTGGTCGTTCCGCAATCCTCTTCGGTGATCACCACGTCCTGCGCCACGTCATGGAGCTTTCGGGTCATATAGCCTGCGTCGGCCGTCTTGAGCGCGGTATCCGCCAAGCCCTTCCGCGCTCCATGGGTGCTAATGAAATATTCGAGGACCGAAAGCCCTTCGCGGAAGTTGGAGGTAATGGGGCGCTCGATGATTTCTCCGGACGGCTTCGCCATCAGGCCCCGGATCCCCGCCAGCTGACGCACCTGCTGGCGATTCCCTCGGGCCCCCGAATCAACCATCAGGAAGAGCGGATTGAACTCGGTGCGCTCCCGGCTGCTTTCCAGCGTTCGGAAGATCAGGCCGGAGATCTCGTCGGTGGCCTGGGTCCAGATGTCGACGATCTTGTTGTATCTCTCTCCGTCGGTGATGGCACCCGAACGGTACTGGCGCTCCACGACGCTCACGCGGTCTTGCGCCTTCGCCACGACCCGAGCCTTCTCCTCCGGAATGATCATGTCGCTCATCCCGATGGAAATCCCCGCCCGCGTCGCCTCCTGGAAACCTACCCGTTTCAGCCGGTCGAGACAGGCTGCGGTCTCTTCCCGGCCCACGAGCTGATAGCAACGGAGAATGAGCTCGCCCAGCTGCTTCTTTCCCGCAGGCTTGTTGAAGAAGCCCATGTCCTTCGGCCAAATCTGGTGAAAGATCACTCTCCCGGGGGTCGTTTCGAGAAACTTCTTCTCCTTGTCTCCGAGCAGCGTATTCCGGCCGAAGTCCGGATTCGCGAAGAGAATGAGGTCATGGGTCTTGATCACCCCCTCGGCCAGGGCGAAGAGCACCTCGTCCGCGTCCGAAAAGATGGGACGCCTCGGCTGCGGCGATCCCGGCGGAAGGCGGTGCGGTGCCTGCGTGAGGTAGTAGCAGCCGAGGGTGATGTCCTGCGTGGGCGTCATGATCGGCCGTCCGCTCGAAGGGGAAAAGATGTTCTGGGAGGCGAGCATGAGCAGCCGCGCCTCCATCTGCGCCTCGATCGAAAGAGGCACGTGAACCGCCATCTGGTCGCCGTCGAAGTCCGCATTGTAGGCGGTGCAGACCAGCGGATGGATCCGGATGGCGTCCCCTTCGATCAGAACCGGCTCGAAAGCTTGCACCGAGAGACGGTGAAGCGTCGGAGCCCGGTTCAGGAGCACCGGGTGCCCCTGGGTAACCTGATCGAGAATGTCCCAGACGAGGGGATCCTGCTTTTCGATCATCTTCTTGGCGCTGCGCACCGTGTGGACATGTCCCAGCTCCCGGAGCCTCCGGATCATGAACGGCTCGAAAAGCACCAGAGCCATCTTCTTGGGCAAGCCACACTGGTTGAGCTTCAGCTCCGGCCCGACCACGATCACCGACCGGCCGCTGTAATCCACCCGCTTCCCCAAGAGGTTCATGCGGAAACGCCCCGTCTTCCCGCGGAGCATGTCCGAAAGCGACTTGAGAGGCCGGTTCCCCACGCCGGTCACGGCCCTGCCGTGCCTGCCGTTATCCAGCAGCGCGTCGACGGCCTCCTGGAGCATCCGCTTCTCGTTCCGGATGATCACCTCCGGCGTTTTGAGCTGCAACAGGGTGCGAAGACGGTTGTTCCGGTTGATCACCCTCCGGTAGAGATCGTTGAGATCGGATGTGGCAAAGCGCCCTCCTTCCAAGGGAACGAGCGGTCGGAGGTCGGGCGGGATGACCGGAAGGATTTCCAGGATCATCCACTCGGGATGCGTACCAACGCTCAGGAACCCTTGGACCAGCTTGAGCCGCTTCGCCATCTTCTTCCGGAGCTGCTTGCTCCGGGTCTGATCCATGCTCTGCGTGAGCTGGGTCACGAGCTCGCCCAGGTCGAGCTGCTGCAGGCAGTCCCGGATGGCCTCGGCTCCCATCTTGGCGACGAAGGAGGCCTCCCCATACTGAGCCACCGCATCCCGGTGCTCCTGCTCGGTCAGAAGCTGCTTCGGGCGCAGCGGAGTCTGGCCCGGATCGATGACGAGATAATCCTCGTAGTAGATCACCCGCTCGAGGTCGCGGGCGGTCATGTCCATCATGAGCCCGAGACGGCTCGGCATGCATTTGAGGAACCAGATGTGCGCGACGGGCACGGCGAGCCGGATGTGCCCCATCCGCTGCCGCCGGACGCGGGAAAGGGTCACCTCGACGCCACATCGATCGCAAACGACCCCCTTGTACTTGATTCGCTTATACTTCCCGCAAGCGCACTCCCAGTCCTTGGTCGGGCCGAAGATGCGCTCGCAGAAGAGCCCCCCTTTTTCGGGCTTGAAGGTGCGGTAGTTAATCGTTTCGGGGTTCTTGACCTCGCCTTTGCTCCACGATTCCACGGTTTCGGGCGAGGCGATCGTAATGCACGCTTCGCTGAAATCGCTCGATCGTTCCAACCCTAGGATTTCTCGAGCCGTCATGCTTTCGGTAACCATACTATCCCTCCCGGGCGCTCCGCTTTTTGCGGCCGCCTTCCCCTTCCACAAAACCACCCAAGCCCGTCATGCCGCTTCCGGACCAGCAGGAGCCCTTCGCGCTTCGCCATCCGCCAGATCGAGCTCGGATGCACCCCGAACGCCGATCTTCGGATCCAGGCAGAGCCCTTGCAGCTCCTTGACCAGAACGTTGAACGATTCCGGCCGACCGGGTTCCAGGAAGTTCTCCCCTTTCACGATTGTCTCGTAGATCCTCGTCCTTCCCGAAACGTCGTCCGATTTTACGGTAAGCATTTCCTGAAGCGTGTAGGCTGCGCCATAGGCCTCCATGGCCCAGACTTCCATCTCGCCGAAACGCTGCCCGCCGTATTGCGCCTTCCCGCCGAGCGGCTGCTGGGTCACCAGGGCGTACGGACCGACCGCGCGGGCGTGAATCTTGTCGGCCACCATGTGGTTGAGCTTCATCATGTAGATGACGCCCACGACCACCCGCTGGTCAAAGCGATCTCCAGTGCGGCCGTCGTAGAGATAGGTCTTTCCGTCCTCGTCGAGTCCAGCCTCCCGCAGGAATTTGCGGATCTCTTCCTCCTTCACCCCATCGAAGACGGGGGTTGCGACCGCGAAGCCCAACTTCCTGGCGGCAATGCCCAGGTGCGTCTCGAGCACCTGTCCTACATTCATCCGGGATGGGACGCCCAGCGGATTGAGCACGATGTCGACGGGTGTGCCATCCGGCAGGAATGGCATATCCTCGACGGGAACGATGCGGGAGACGACCCCCTTGTTCCCATGCCGTCCGGCCATCTTGTCGCCGATCGAGATCTTCCTCTTGCTGGCGATGTAGACCTTGACCTGCTTGACGATTCCGGGCTCGATCTCCTCCCGGCTCTCCACTTGATCGAGCTCGCCTTCCTTATCGTTGCGCAACTGCTCGAACTTCGACTCGAAGCTCCCGATGATCTCGAAGATCTTGGTTCGAATCGGGCTGGGATCGATCTCGATGTGGTCGCAGCAAGCGGCCATCTTCCGCAGGAGGGTCTTGGTGATCTTGCGGTTTGCCGGAATCAGGATCTCTCCGGTTTCCGCGTCTACGACATCGAGGGGAATCTTCTCGTTGAGCAGGATGTTGGAGAGCGCCTGGGTCAGCTCTTCCTTGAGCTCGTTTTCCTTCTGCTCGTAGCGGCCTTCGATCTCCTTGATCTTCTGCTTGGCTTCGCTCATGCCGAGCTTTTCCTTCTCCGCCTTCGACTGATGGCTGCTCACCCGGACATCCATGACGATGCCGCTCGTCCCGGAGGGAACCCGCAACGACGAGTCCTTCACGTCGGCCGCCTTGTCGCCGAAGATCGCGCGCAACAGCCGCTCCTCCGGAGCGAGCTCGGTCTCGCTCACTGGACTGATCTTGCCAACGAGGATGTCGCCCGGCTTGACCTCGGCGCCGATCCGGACAATGCCGTCGCTCCCGAGATTCTTGAGCGCATCATCCCCGACATTCGGAATGTCCCGGGTAATCTCCTCGGGTCCCAGCTTCGTGTCGCGGGCGACGATCTCGAATTCGTCGACATGGACGCTCGTAAACAGATCCTCCTTGACCAGCCGCTCGGAAAGGACGATCGCGTCCTCGAAGTTATATCCATTCCACGGCATGAAGGCGACAACCAGATTTTGCCCGAGGGCCAGCTCGCCATTCGCGGTGGACGGCCCGTCGGCCAGCGGATCCCCCCGCTTGACCATCTCCCCCACTCGAACGATCGGTTTCTGGTTGATGCAGGTTCCCGCGTTCGAACGCATGAACTTTCGGAGTGAAAGGGTGCGCAGCCCGCTCTCGTGCTTGCCCCTCTTCCGCTTCTCGACCTCGCCCGCCGTAGGCTCGATCACGATCTCGGTACCGGTCACCGAGACGACCTTTCCCTCGACATCGCTGAGGAGGACCGCACCCACGTCTTCCACGACGCGGCGTTCCATCCCGGTCCCGACGATCGGCGCTTCGGGGCTCAGGAGCGGAACCGCCTGCCGCTGCATGTTCGATCCCATCAGCGCGCGGTTGGCGTCGTCATGCTCCAGGAACGGGATGAGCGCCGTTGCGACCGAGACCATATGCTTGGACGAGACGTCGAGGTAGTTGACCTTCTCCCGATCGACCTCCATGAACTCCCCGCGAAAGCGGACGGCGACACGCTTTCCCTGGATGAGCCCGCTCTCTGCGACGGGAGTGCTGGCCATGCCGATGATGACGTTCTCTTCCTGATCGGCCGACAGATAGGCGATCTCGTTCGTCGCCCTGCCGTTCACCACCTTCCGGTAGGGCGTCTCCAGAAAACCATAGTCGTTGAAGCGGCTGAAGCAGGACATCGAGGCGATCAAGCCGATGTTCGGTCCCTCCGGAGTCTCGATCGGGCAGATGCGCCCATAGTGGGAGGGATGAACGTCGCGCACCTCGAAGCCCGCCCGCTCGCGAGAAAGACCGCCAGGCCCAAGGGCTGAAAGACGCCGCTTGTGCGTAAGCTCGGAGAGCGGATTGATCTGATCCATCAACTGGGAGAGCTGGCTGCGGGCGAAGAAGTCGCGGATCGTTGCCGAAAGCGCCTTCGGATTGATGAGCTTCTGCGGTGTCATTCCCTCTGCGTTCACATCGAAGAGGGTCATCCGCTCCTTGACGAGCCGCTCGGTCCGAGCCAGGCCGATCCGGCACTGACTCGCTACGAGCTCGCCGACGCTCCGCACGCGCCGGTTGCCCAAATGGTCGATATCGTCCGTTGTCCCTTCCCCATGTTGGAGGGAGATCAAGTAGCGGGTGGCCGCTACGATATCCTCGGGTGTGAGCGTACGAGTGTCCGGGCTCGCTTCGATCCCCAGCTTCTGATTGAGCTTGTATCTCCCGACCCGTCCCACGTCGTACCGCTTCGGATCGAAGAGGAGCCTCTTGAGCAGGAGCTTCGCATTCGCCTCGGTCGGCGGATCCCCAGGTCGCAGCCGCCGATAGATCTCCTTGAGCGCCTCGGTCTGATCGCGAGCCGCATCACGGCGCAGGCATTTGACGATCGTGTCGTCTTCCCGGATGTCGACGACGCGGACAACCTTGACGTCAGCCTCCAGGAGAAGGCGGACGGCCGTCTTCGTGAGCGGCTCCAGCCCCCTCACCAGCACCTTGTCCGCATCGCGCGGGTCGCGCGCCTCGCAGACCAAGACCTTGTGGGGCAGGTCTTCGTCGCTCGGCGGAGCCGCTTCGAGATCGAGGTCTTCCACCGGGTAAAAGAGGCTCAGGATCTCCTCATCGCTCCCATGCCCGAGAGCCCGCAGCAGCGTCGTCACGAGGAACTTCCTCCGCTTCTTCCTCCGGTCCAGGTGGACATGGAGAAGGTCGCTCGTGTCGAAGGCGACCTCGAGCCAGGTGCCCCGATCCGGAATCACGCGGAAGGAGTAGAGCATCTTCCCGTTCATATGGAGGCTCGACTCGAAGCAGATCCCGGGAGAACGGTGGAGCTGACTGACGATGACTCGCTCAGCCCCGTTGATCACGAAGCTTCCGTGCTCGGTCATCAAGGGAAGCTCGCCCATGTAGACGCGCTCTTCCTTGATCCCGTTCTCGTCGCGCAGACGAAAGGTCACATACAAGGCGGCGGCATAGGTCTCGCCGTTTTGCAGGCAGTGGAGAGGCGAGAACTTGGGCGGTGTCGCGTCGTAGGAGAGGTATTCCAGGCGGACCTTGCCATCATAGCTCTCGATCGGGAAGACTTCCAGGAAGACCCCGTGGAGCCCTTCGGGCTTCCGCTCGCCCGTGGGCACGCCCAGCTGGAGAAACTCCTCATAGGAGCGAATCTGATGCGCGATCAGGTTCGGCAAGGGTACCGATTCTACGATCTTTCCGAAGTTTACTCGCTGCCAAGCTCTTGTGCTCATGCCATTGTCCGCAATATCCCGACCGATTCGGCCAGCCCGGCCGGTTTCCCCACCGGGCTCCGATGCTCCCTTTCCTGACGCCGTCCGGCCCGCCTACTCAATCTCGACCTGCGCGCCGGCCGCCTCGATCTTCTTCTTGATGGCTTCTGCTTCTTCCTTGGTGACTCCCTCCTTGACGGGCTTGGGAGCGCTTTCCACCAAGGCCTTTGCTTCGGCCAGACCGAGTCCCGAAACCGCGGCCCGCACTTCCTTGATGACCGCAATCTTGTTGCCGCCCACCGCCTTCAGGATGACGTTGAAGGCCGTCTTCTCTTCCGCTGGCTTCTGGCCTTCGCCTCCAGCCGCCGGAGCGGCGGCCGCTACCGCCACAGGTGCCGCAGCGCTGACACCCCACTTCTCCTCCAGCTGCTTGACCAATTGTGCTACTTCGAGAACCGTAAGGTTGCTCAGCTGCTCCACTACCGCATTCAAGTCTGCCATGATTTCCTTTCCGATCCCGTAGCGCCACGCGCCCGCGTCGACGATTCTCCTCGGAGGGCTCCGAGGCTAGCAGGATCCTTGTCCCTTCACTGCGGGCGATGCCGGATCGCCCCCTTCGGCCCATTCTCCGAAGCTCGGTATTGTATCTGCTGTCGTGCTCGCCGTTGCCAATCCCCCCGCCTCCCGCTCACGCCTCTGGCGGCTTGCCCCCCAACTGCGTTTCATGAGCGGCCACGGCTCGCGCCAACGCCCGGGAGGGTTCCGCCAGCACGCAGAGCAACCGGCTGGCCGGCGCCTGCAGGAGCCCGAGCAGCTTCGCCAGCAGCTCCTCTCGTCCCGGGAGGTCCGCCAGCGCGATCGCCTCGGAGGTGCCGAGAAGCGCCTGATCCAGCAGACCACCCGCCAGCTTCGGACGAGTGAATTCCGCCGTGAAATTCCGGAGGACTTTCGCGGCGGCAATCAGATCGCCGTGCGCGATCGCCGCGACCTGCCCCTTGAGCGTCCACTCCTCCGGCAGCTGCCGCCCTTTCCGGAGGATCCGTGTCAACGCCTGGTTCTTCGCCACACGGCAGCGCGCCCCGGCGGCAGCCAGCCGCTGCCGCAGCTCGCGGAACTCCTCCGCGCGAAGACCGGTATAGTCGACGAACAGGACATAGGCCGACCCTTCGAGCCAATCCTGGATCTCATTCGAGAGAAATTCTTTTTCCGGCCTCATGATCTCATCCCTTCTTCTCCTTGCGCTGCCAGGCACTCGGATCGAGCGGAATGCTCGGGCTCACCGTCGCCGACAGGGTCAGCGACTCGAGGTAGCGCCCCTTCGCCGTTGCCGGTTTCGCCTTTTGGACCGCATCCATCGCCTGCACGGCATTTTCTTGCAAAGCGACAACGGAGAACGATCGACGCCCGATGACGACATGCACATTGGCACTCTTATCCATTTTGAACTCGACCCGGCCCGCCTGACATTCGGCGACCGCGCCGGCCACATCGTCGGTGACCGTTCCGGTGCGAGGATTGGGCATCAGGCCCCGCGGACCGAGAACCCGACCAAGCTTGCGGACCTCCTGCATGGCATCCGGCGTCGCGACGGCGACATCAAAGTCGGTAAACCCCTCGGAGACCCTTTTGATCAGATCCTCAAAGCCGACAAAATCGGCTCCAGCCGCCTTGGCCGCCTCGGCCGCCGAACCCCGGGCGAAGACGGCGATGCGGACCTTCTTGCCTGAGCCGTGCGGGAGCCGAAGGCTGCCACGCACCATCTGATCGCCTTGCTTCGGATCGACCCCCAGATGCATCGACAGCTCCACCGACTCGTCGAAGCGGGCCTTGGGCATCTTCGCCAAGGCCTCAAGGGCTTGGCCGATCTCGTAAGACTTACCCGACTCGAGCTGCTTCGCCGCCTCGCGATAGCGCTTGCTTCGTCTCGAACTCACGTCTTTCTCCCTTCGTTTTCCGAGCGATCCATCGGACCCGTCACCTTTACGCTACCCTTCGATGTCAATTCCCATGCTGCGCGCCGTACCGGCAATGATGCGGAAAGCGGCTTCATCGGAGCTCGCATTCAAATCCTTCTTCTTCTGCCGAACGATCTCCATCACCTGCGCCTTCGCCACCTTCGCCACCTTGACGCGATTGGGCTCCTTCGATGCGGTGGCGATGTTGGCCGCCTTTTTCAGCAGGACCGCCGCCGGAGGGGATTTGGTGATGAAGGTGAACGACTTGTCCTTGTAGATCGTGATGACGACCGGAAGCAGCATCCCCGCCTCCTTCTGCGTCTTCGCGTTGAACTCCTTGCAAAACCCCATGATGTTGACACCGTGCTGTCCGAGTGCCGGACCTACCGGCGGAGCGGGATTCGCTTGCCCGGCCGGTATCTGGAGCCTGACGATCGCATGCACTTCCTTGGCCATTGTCTTCCTGCCTCCCTCACCCGTCTATCAGAATCAAGAGCAAGCTTCTGCCTAAGATCCTCTTATGTTGCTTTTTCCACTTGCCAGAACTCGAGCTCTACCGGCGTCGAGCGACCGAACATGTTGACGGAAATCCAGAGCTTGCCGCGCTCCAGGTCCACCTCTTCCACCACACCTTCCGAGTTCAAGAAGGGCCCGTCACCCACCTTCACCCGATCACCAACGGTAAAGGAGGTCTTGGGCGTGGGTCGCTCCTGGCCCTCTTCCATCTGGCGCAAGATGTCGCTCACCTGGTCGGAGGGCATCGGCAACGGGTTCTCCCCGCCAGCAAATCCGATCACCCCCGGCGTCTCGCGAATGAAGTACCAGCTCTTTTCGATCAGCTTGTCCCGGGCATCGCGGAGGCGCATCCGGACAAAGACGTAGCCGGGGTAGATCTTCCGGTCCATCTGGACGCGCTTACCCCGGCGAATCTCCGAAACCCGTTCCACCGGGATGACCACTTGCCCGATCAGATCTCCCATCTCCTCGGTCTGGATCCGCTTCTCGATGCTCTTCTTGACCCGCCCTTCGTGGGAAGAGAGCACATGAAGGACATACCACTGCCCCTGCTCCTCCGAGGGCTGCGCATGGTCCTCGCGGCCCTGCTCCTTGGTCAACCCGGTCCCGTGCGCTTCTTCCAGCGGTTTCATCCAGCGTCCTACAAGTGCAACCTGGTGACAAACCCGACCACCCTAACCAGCAAGAAATCTGCCAGCGTCACCACCGCGGCCAACAAGACCGAGGAAATCGCCACGACCACGGTCGAGTCGATCAACTCCCGGTATCGGCGCACCCCCTTTTCTTGGGGCTCCCATGGCCATGCACACTTTTTGAGCTCTCCGGAGACCTCGGCCAGAAAGGTCTCCACCCGTTTTCGCTGCCGCACCCACAACCAGCCGAGGGCAGCGGCGCCCGCAACCGCGAGCGCCAACGCAATCCACGTTGATAAAGAAATAGTAAGCATAGCCGCAGGGCAGGAGGGACTCGAACCCCCAACCGACGGTTTTGGAGACCGCTACTCTACCAATTGAGCTACTGCCCTGTTTTTCGGGTCTGATAGTAGATAAGCAGATTCGCGCCCGGATTCAACCCCTTCGCTAGGCGAGGATCTCCACTACCCTCCCGGCTCCTACGGTCTTCCCGCCTTCCCGGATGGCAAACCGCATCGCCTTCTCCATCGCGATGGGAGTGATCAACTCGACTTCTACCTCCACATTGTCTCCGGGCATCACCATCTCGACCCCTTCCTTCAACTTCACGTTGCCCGTGACATCGGTGGTCCGGAAATAGAATTGAGGCCGATATCCCGCAAAGAAGGGCGTATGGCGTCCACCTTCTTCCTTGGTCAGTACGTAGACCTGGGCCTTGAACCTCGTGTGAGGAGTGATGCTCCCGGGCTTGGCAACGACCTGGCCCCGCTCGACATCTTCCTTCTTGGTGCCCCGGAGCAGAACGCCGACATTGTCCCCAGCTTCGGCCGATTCCAGGATCTTGCGAAACATTTCGATATCGGTCACCACGGTCTTCACCGTAGGCCGGATCCCGACGATCTCGACCTCTTCCATCCGCTTGAGGATCCCCCGCTCGACGCGGCCGGTCACCACCGTTCCGCGACCCTCGATATTGAAGACATCCTCGACCGGCATGAGGAAGGGCAGGTCCTTCGGACGTTCCGGGATCGGAATATACTCATCCATCGCGGCGATCAGCGCCATGATGTTCTTCTCGTGCTCGGGATCGCCCTCCAAGGCCTTGAGCGCACTTCCCCGTACGATCGGGATCTTGTCGCCGGGAAACTCGTACTTGCTCAGCAGCTCGCGGACCTCTAGCTCGACCAGATCGATCAGCTCCTGGTCGTCGACCATGTCGACCTTGTTGAGAAAGACGACGATCGCAGGAACCCCGACCTGGCGAGCGAGAAGGATGTGCTCACGGGTCTGCGGCATCGGGCCGTCCGGAGCGCTGACCACGAGAATGGCCCCGTCCATCTGAGCCGCACCGGTGATCATGTTCTTGATGTAGTCGGCATGTCCCGGGCAGTCGACATGAGCGTAGTGTCGATGGTCCGACTGGTATTCGACGTGCGTGGTGCTGATCGTAATGCCGCGCTCGCGCTCTTCCGGAGCGTTGTCGATCTGATCGTAACCCTTCTTCTCCGCAAGACCCTTCTTGGCAAGGACAGAGGTAATCGCCGCAGTCAGCGTGGTTTTCCCATGATCCACATGCCCGATGGTGCCTACATTCACATGCGGCTTCGAACGTACGAAACTCTCTTTCGCCATGAATACTCCTCGCTCCCTTCTTCTTAATCCTTCCGATTCATCAAACTGCCTTCCTTGCGGCCGAGCCCATGACCGGGCTTGAACCGGTGACCTCGTCCTTACCAAGGACGTGCTCTGCCAACTGAGCTACATGGGCAATCGCCGCTTCCCCTTCTTTTGGGACAAGACCCCGTCCTTGAGAGAACGATAACCATTGCCAACCGGACCGTGAATGTCAAGCTTGCCATTGCCCCGAAAGATAAAGATTCTCAGCCGGGTTCCCCCTCCCCGCTCGCCTGCGAATCCCCCGGGGGGAGGCGGAGGACCCGCGCGTCGAAGCGCCCGGAGGCGAGGCGAACCCCTACCTCTCTGCCGATCAGATCGGGAGAGGCTACTCGCAGAATAGAGCCTTCTTCGTCGAAAGCAATCGCATATCCCCGCTGCAAGGTCGCCTCCGGGCTCAGAGCGGCCAGCCGCGCCGCCCATTGGCCGACCTGCTCCGAGCGGCGGCGGATCTGCTCCTCGCATCGGAGGGACTTCCAATGGCGCACCAGATATTCCCACCGCTCCCTCTTGATCGTGACCGCTCGCTGCAGCGAGCGCCCAAGCTCCTCTTCCTCCTCATCGAGCGTCTGCTGCCAACGCAGGATCAGACGACGGGGCTCATGGAAGAATGGGCTGCCGGCCAGTCGTGCGAGCCGTTCCCGAGCGAGCTCCAGCACACGCGCCACGGCCCGCTCCCCCCTGGTTCGGAGCTGCGCCACCTCCGCCCGCCAGTCGCTCCAATCGCGGGCGATCAGCTCCGCCGCGGCGGAGGGGGTGGGCGCTCTCAGATCAGCGGCCAAATCGGCAATGGTAAAATCGGTTTCATGACCGACCCCCGAGACGGTCGGCACGGGACACTCGGCGAGAGCACGGGCGACGACCTCCTCGTTGAAGGGCCAAAGATCCTCGAGGCTGCCCCCGCCGCGAGCGACGACCAAAACGTCGACCGCCGGCGGCCCGCTAAAGGCCCGGATCGCCGCGGCAATCGCGCGAGCCGCCAGGGCTCCCTGCACCGGAACGTCGCGCACGCAAATCTCGAGCCCCGGCGCTCTTCTCTCCAAGATGCGCAGGAAGTCTTGAATCACCGCACCCTTCAGGGAGGTAACCAGGCCGACCTTCTCGGGGAAGGCGGGGAGACTCTTCTTGCGGGCAGGGTCAAAGAGCCCCTCGGCGGCCAGCTTTCTCTTGAGCGCCTCCAGCCGCTCAAGCAGAGCCCCTTCCCCTCGCGCCTGAACCTCCGCGGCGATAATCTGGTATTGGCCTCGAGCCTCGAACACGGTCAGCCGCCCTCGGACGATGACGGCAGCGCCCTCCCGCAACCGAATCGACAAACGGGTCGCGTCGGAGCGGAAAAGGACGATCTGGATGACCGCCTGCTCGTCCTTGAGGGTGAAATAGACATGGCCTGAGCTCGGGCTCCGAAGGTTCGAGACCTCCCCCTCCACCCATACTTGGGGAAAGCCCGCCTCCAGAAGGGAGCGTACCCGCCGGTTGAGCTCGCTGACCGAAAGAGGCTTCTGGGCGCTCTCCCCGGCGGCTGCGCTCTCCGCCCTCGTCTGCCCCCAGAAGTCGAGCTCCTGCTCTTCTATGAGTGGATCCCCAGCCATAACTTTCGATCGATCACGCTCTGAATGACCTCCGGGTAGAGGCGGTGCTCGGCCTCCTGAATGCGCGCGTGCAAGCGTTCGGGCGTATCTCCGGACAGGATGGGAACCCGCGCCTGGCCGAGGATCGGCCCGCTGTCGACCTCGGGTTCCACCCAGTGGACCGTACATCCCGCCTCGGTGGCTCCCGCCTCCAGGGCCTGCCTCCAGGCCTCCTTCCCTTTGAAGGCTGGGAGAAGCGAAGGATGAATATTGAGGATTCTGCCCCGATACGCAGCCAGGAGCGGTCCCTTGAGAACCCGCAT
Organism: Methylacidimicrobium sp. B4; assembly: GCF_017310545.1. Classification (NCBI taxonomy): domain Bacteria; kingdom Pseudomonadati; phylum Verrucomicrobiota; genus Methylacidimicrobium; species Methylacidimicrobium sp. B4. The sequence continues at coordinate 2,233,547 of NZ_CP066203.1, read as the reverse complement.
GAACCCGGCGAGAACCACCAGGTCGACCCGGAACCGCCGAAGACACTGGGCGAGCTCTTCTTCAATGTCCGGCTCGAGCCAGGTGCGGAAACTTCCCTTCCGCAAGACCGCCGTTGGGATCTTCCCTTCACGCGCCAGCTCCAGGATCGGGGCATCCTCACGATCGCTGATCACGACGGAAATCGATGCGGCAAGCCGTCCCGCGGCAATGGCGTCCCGGATCGCGGCAAAGTTGGTTCCGCGCCCCGAGCCGAGGACACCCAGCGTCACCTTGCGCTCGGAACTCATCCCTTTTGCCACGCCTCCCAGGCCGCACTGGTCGACCTTCCCTCGACCAGGGGGAAAAATTGAATCTCGACCTCCATGCTTTCCAAGGCTTGCCGCTCCTCGGCATCGAGTGTCTCCCGCCGGTAGTCGCCCCCTTTGACGTAGACCGACGGCCGAGCCGCCTGGAGAAACGGGGTCGCCCGCCTGCCCGAGAAGACCGTCACGAGATCGACTGGACGCAGACCGGCAAGGAGCTCCGCTCTTTCCGACGCCGGATGAATCGGCCGATGCTCCCCTTTCTGCGATCGCACCGATTGGTCGTCGTTGATCCCGACCCAGAGCAGGTCGCCGAGCGATCGAGCGAAGGCGAGGCAGCGGAGATGGCCAACGTGCAGCAGGTCGAAGCACCCATTGGTCACCACGATCCTTTTCCCCTCGAGCTCCGTTCGCCTGTGAGGAACCTCGGTCATCGGGACGAATCGAGACGTACCCATCCTCACCCCCCTGCTCCTCCGTTGCCGACCATTGCTTCCGGCCGGATCAGCGCATCAAACTCCTCCATGGACAGATACCCCTCCCCTAGGCAAACCTCCCGAATGGTCTTCCGCTCGTGATAAGCCCGCTGCGCGATCTTCGCCGCCCGGTCGTAACCCAGCCGCGGGGTGAGTGCGGTCACGAGCATCAGCGACCGCTCCACCTCGCTGCGGAGCACGTCTGAATTCGGCTGCAGCCCTTCGAGGCAAAAGACCCGGAAAGACCGGCAGGAATCGCCCAAAAGGCGAATCGCGCTCAGGACGTTGAACACGATCATCGGCTTGAACACGTTGAGCTCGAAATTCCCCTGCGAGCCCGCAAACCCGACCGCCGCATCTGCGCCCATGACCTGGATGCAGACCATGGCCAGCGCCTCCGATTGCGTCGGATTGACCTTTCCCGGCATGATGGACGATCCCGGCTCGTTTTCCGGCAGGTGGAGCTCGGAGAGGCCGCAGCGCGGACCCGAGCCCATCCAGCGGATGTCGTTGGCCAGCTTGAGAAGCGCAGCCGCCAGATTGCGCAGGGAAGAGCTGACGGCCAAAAGAGGCTCATGGGAAGCCAAGGCGGCAAACTTGTTGGGAGCGGAGAAGAAGGGCAATCCCGTCCACTCCGCCAGCTTGGCGCAGACTCCCTCCGCAAAGCCGGCGGGCGCGTTGAGCCCCGTCCCCACAGCCGTGCCGCCGATCGCCAACCCGTAAAGAGGAGGCATCCGGCCGCGGAGGTCGGCTAGCGCCAGCTCGAGCTGCCCCACGTACCCCCCGAACTCCTGCCCGAGCGTGAGCGGCACCGCATCCATCAGGTGGGTCCGGCCGATCTTTACGATCCCCGAGAACTCCCGACTCCGCCGCCGCAGGCAATCGACCATCCGCTCCAATTCCGGACAGAGTCGCTGGTGGAGCGCAAGACCGACCGCCAGATGCATGGCAGAAGGGAAAGCATCGTTGGAGGACTGCGACCGATTGACATCGTCGTTGGGGTGGATCGGAGCCTTCCCTCCCCGTCTCCCTGCGGCCAACTCATTGGCGCGGCCCGCGATCACCTCGTTGCAATTCATGTTCGATTGCGTGCCGCTCCCGGTCTGCCAGACCCGCAGGGGAAACTCGTCGTCAAACTTTCCCGCCAGCACCTCCTCTGCGGCCGCGACGATCCATCTGGCTCTCTCCCCGGAAAGGACTCCCAGACCCTGGTTGACCAGTGCCGCCGCCTTCTTCAGCATCGCAAGCGCCCGAATCACCTCGATCGGCATCCGCTCCGCCCCGATCGCAAAATGAACGAGCGAGCGCGCCGTCTGCGCCCCGTAATAGCGATCGGCCGGAACGGCGATCGATCCCAGGCTGTCCGTCTCCTGCCGCATCGGAGCTTCCGTCACTGCACGCTCACTGGTCGAGCTCACGCTTCAAGATCTCCTTTGCCTGGCTCGCCTCCGCCTCGATCTCCGATCGTGGCTCCGGATAGCGCAGCTTCAGCTCCTCCAACCGTTCGAGCAGGATGCTCGCCGCCGCCAGCTGCGTAACCCACTTGTGATCCGCGGGAAGGACGTACCAAGGAGCGTGCGCCACGCTCGTGGCCGCAAGCATCTCTTCGTAGGCCCTTTCATACTCGGGCCAGCGTTCTCGTTCCTGGACGTCCGCCAGGGAAAACTTCCACCGCTTCTCGGGTCGGTCGATTCGGTCAAGGAGACGCTTGGCCTGCTCTCTTCGGGAAAGATGGAGAAAAAATTTGACGAGGATCGTGCTCGAGCGAAAGAGATGCCGCTCAAAGGACAGGATGTCCTCGTACCGTTCGGACCAGAAGGCCGGGCTGGTCGCCCGCTTTCGCATGCCCTCGGTCGGCAAAAGGTCCGGATGGACCCGGACGACGAGCACCTCCTCATAGTAGGAACGATTGAAGATCCCGATCCTGCCCCTTTCTGGAAGCCGTCTCTGGCAGCGCCAAAGGTAGTCATGAGCCACCTCTTCGTCGGTCGGCTGGCGAAAGCTCGCTACCTCGACCCCTTGCGGATTGAGCCCCGAGAGAACATGCCGGATCAGACTGTCCTTGCCCGAAGAGTCCATGCCTTGGAGGACGACCAACAGAGCGAACGACCGAGCGGCAAAGAAGACCTCTTGCCGCTCTGCGAGCTTGCTGACATCCGATTCGAGCTTCTCCCTGGCCTCTTCCTTCGAACGGAATCCCGCCGTGTCGCTGGGATCCCTCCCACGCAATGGATTCGCCTCTTTCCCGGCGACTGCAAAATCCGAAGCACGCATCTTCGTCCGCGCCTGCTCTCTCTTCCCGGAATCGGAACAACCCATACGAATGGGTCGCGGCTCCGGGTCTTGCGATGGGGCGCCTACGCAAAATAGGCCTTGAGCACGTACTGCTGCAACATTCTCTGCGCGTTAAAGAAGGAAGCGTTGAGCGCAATTCCCTGCCGCATGACGCGCGCAAAGCCGTCCGCGTCCCCGTAGAAGAGCGGCACGATCACGCCTTCGAGCTTGGCGTAGAGATCGGCGGCATCCCGCCGGACATCGGAGCTTTCGTTGCGTTGATAATGGTCCGGCCCGACCGACCAGCCCGTAACCCCCTCGATGCATCCTTCAATCCACCAGCCGTCGAGGACCGAGAGGCTCGGCACTCCATTGACGGCTGCTTTCATTCCGCTCGTGCCGGAAGCCTCCATTGGGGGCTGCGGAGTGTTGAGCCAGAGATCGACTCCGGCAACGAGAAGGCGGGCGAGCGCCAGGTCGTACTCGGCGAGATAGACCATCCGGATATCCGGCAGAAGGAGGGGTTGGGCTTGGATGATCCTTTGGATCGTCCGCTTCCCTTCGTCGTCTTGCGGATGGGCCTTGCCGGCGAAGAGGAGCTGAATCGGCCCCTTCTCCCGAGCCATCCGCTTGAGCCGCTCGATGTCAGTCAGAATCAGCTCCGCTCTCTTATACGCGGTCGCCCGGCGAGCAAACCCGATGGTCAGGGCTTCCATGCTCATCCCGGCGTTGGTCTCCCGGTTCACATGCTCCAGAAGGGCGGCCTTGCTCGCCTCGTGCGCTCGCCGAATCTCCTCCAGGGAAATCGCAATGGCATACCGGATGCTGAAGGCATCGGCGCGCCAGCCGGGGATATGCCGATCGAAGAGCTCCTGCATGGGAGGGCTCGTCCAGTAGGGAACATGGATGCCGTTGGTGATCGAATCGATTCGTGCAGGGTAGAAGAGAGCCCTCGAGACCTCGGAGTGCCGCTTGGCAACCCCATTGATGTAATGGCTGAATTGAAAGGCGAGATGGGTGAGGTTCACCTCACCCGCGCAGCAGAATCGGCCCCGGTATTCGCTATCGGCGATCGCAGGCAGACGGATCGTCCTCCGCACCATTTCCAGTGGAAAGCGGTCGTGCCCCGCTGAGACCGGCGTGTGGGTCGTGAACGCGCATTTGCGCCGCACCGCTTCCACGTCTTCCGCCACAGGCTCCGTTCGTCCGGAGCGCCTCGCCTCCTCCTCCAAAAGTTCCAGGATGAGGAGGCTCGAGTGCCCCTCGTTCATGTGAAAGAGCTCGACCTGAGCAAACCCGAGCTTGCGCAGCATGCGGACCCCGCCGATGCCCAGGATCGCCTCCTGGCAGAGCCGGTAGCGGCTATCCCCCCCATAGAGATAATGCGAAAGGGTGCGATCCCATTCGGAGTTCTCGGGGAGATCGCTGTCGAGAAAGAGGATTGGAGTCCTTCCTTCGCCTGCGTCGCGAATCCAAAAGAGCCACGAGCGCAGCTGCACGGTCCTCCCCTCGAGAAGGACCGACACGCGCTCGCCGAGCTCGCATAAGACCCTATCCGGAGACCAGACGACCCCTTCTTCCCGCTGCCACCCTTGGGCGTCGAACCGTTGAAAGAAATAACCCCGCCGATAGAGCAGGGTGACGCCGACCATGGGAAGAAGCGAGCCGGCAGCCGCACGGAGCGTGTCGGCCGCCAAAACGCCCAGCCCTCCGCTGTAGCTGGGAATCTTCTCGTCCACCGCGATCTCCATCGAAAAGTAGGCGACCTTGGCAGAGAGCTTCCCTCGAAGTGGTGCGCCAGCCGGCACCGGCGGTCCATCCGGCTTGGGGGGTGGGATTGTCGTCATCGGACGGAATCCGCGGCCGCCAAGGGATCGGATTTCGACGGAGAGCGGGGTTCGGTCCGGTCGTTCTGGGAAAGACCAAAGTTGCGCTGGCTCACTGGGACCTTACGAGGTAGGATGGCTCCATTCGCCGACACCCCGGCGAGAAGGCGGCGCGTTTTGCTCCCCGATCGTCCTTTGCGGAGGCGGCCGAACGAACAGAAGATGTCCTCGATGAGACGGCTTCCCGGGAGCAATCATCGTGCGCGCTTCCCGCAAGCAGAAGCGCGGCGAGCCTATCGCGCCCTCTCCTCCTCTGTCAAGCCTGCGGGGCTCCTCCTGGTCCTCTTCCTCATCGGCTCCTGGCTCGCGCGGGCGCAGGCCCGATCGGTCCTGCTCGGGATCGACGTGCTCGAACGCACGCAGTTCGCCGCCTTGAAAGGGAAACGCGTCGGCCTCATCACCAATCAGGCGAGCGTCGACTCGGCCGGGAGACCGACCCGGCTCGTTCTCAAGCACGCCTCCGGCGTCCGGCTCGTCGCCCTCTTTGCTCCGGAGCATGGCATTTCCGGAGAGATCGGCGCGGGAAAGCACGTCTCCTTCCTTCATGACCGGCTGACCGGCCTTCCCGTCCATCCCCTCTATGGGGAGACACGCCACCCGACTCGATCCATGCTCGCGGGGCTCGACGCGCTCGTCTTCGAGCTCCAGGATATTGGCTGCCGCAGCTATACCTACATCAGCACGATGGTGGAGGCCATGGACGCGGCGGGCGAGCTCGGCATCCCCTTCTTCGTCCTCGATCGGCCCAATCCGCTGGGAGGCCGCAGGATCGAAGGGCCGCTCGTCCAACCGGCCTGGCAGTCCTTCGTCGGACGCATCCCGGTCCCCTATGTCCATGGAATGACCGCGGGCGAGATCGCTCGGATGGCCAACCGGAGAGGCTGGGTCCGCCATCCCTGCGCCCTTCAGGTCGTCGCGATGGAAGGCTGGCGGCGGGACATGGTTTGGGAAGATACCGATCTGCCTTGGATTCGCACTTCGCCCAACATCCCTTGGGCGACCTCCCCGCTCTACTACGTGGTGACCGGTTTCCTGGGAGATCTCGGTGCCGACGCGGGAATCGGCTGGTCCCCCTACCCCTTCCAATATGTGTCCGGCCGCGGCTTGGACGCCTTTGCGCTGGCTCAGGAGATCGATCGGCTCGGCTTCGCCGGCGTTCAGGCCGTCCCCGAGGGTGGACACGGTGGGGTGGTGCGCTTGGAGATCAACCCGCGGACGAGCGCCAATCTCACCGCTCTGGCGATCTATCTGGCCTCCCGGCTGAACCAAGCCTCCCATCCGCCGCTCTTGCGCAAAGCGTCGGCAAATGGCAAGGAGATGCTCTGCAAGCTCTATGGAAGCTCCTCGATCCTGACGGAGCTGAATCGGCATCAGAGCGTGAGGCAAATCGCCGCGCAGTGGCGTGGTTCCGAGCGGGCCTTTGCCCTGGCGCGCCAGCCCGATCTCCTCTATCCGGACCTCCCACCGGCCGAGCGCGGGCCGCACTATCCGCGCGCAACACCGGTATCGGCGGGCGACGAATAGGAGATCAGGGGAGGGACCGCGGCTGCTGCGGTCCGGCGCCTATTCCAGGAGCGTGCGAAACTTCCCCTTTCCCAGGCGAAAGCAGTCCTCTCCTTCCCGCTCGACCTCTTTCCGGTAGTGGGCCATCCAGTCCTCGAGGAGCGGAAGGAGCTTTTGCTCTGCGGACGCGGCATGCGCTTCGATCCGATTTTTTAAAACGCGCAGATCCTGGAGCTTCCCCAGGAGCTTGCCGAGCCGGACCAACTTCGCTTCCAGGCGGGCGAGGCTTCGCCGGGAGGAGGTGCAAAAAATTTCGGTCTGGTAGCCGAGCCGCTTCACACGCTTCCTCCATTGATGAAAGGCATCCGGGCTGCCTTCCCGGAGCGCTTCCCGCATCCGTTGCCGACTCTTCCCGTACTCGCTGCGCAGGAGCTTTTCGAGCTTCTGCTCTTGCGGCGGATGCTCGTCGATCAGCTTCAGAAGCCGCCGCCGCCTGGCCTCGATCCCCGCTCTTGCCCGCGCGATCGCCCTCGGGTCCACATTCCCACCGACGGCCTCGGGAAAATGCGCCAGCGCGGCCCGTAGCCGTTCCCGACGAATCTCCTTCCCCTCCTTTGCCACCAGCCAGCGCAGGATCTGGCGACAGATCGCCGCATCCCGAGCCGGGCTGAGGCCGGCCGCGATCCGCTGGATGCGCCTCTCCTCGCGTTCGAGAAGCTTTTCCGGCAAGGTTCCTCGAAGGAGCCGGAGATAGGCGCGAAGCTTCTTGGCGAGCACGCGAATCTGGTGAACCTCCTCGACCAAGGAGGCGCTGTCCGCGACGCGGGTCCGGCTCCGCACCGCCGCTTCCCACCTTCGCCCGGAGGCCTCCTTCTCCGCCCCCCTCCCTCTCCTCGGTCTGCCGGTCGGCTTTCTCATGGCGCCGTGGAACCGCATTGACAGGCATCCACTCCGCCCCTAATCTTTTCCGACAATGCCCAGGGAACAAGTCATTTTGGAGTGCACGGAAGCCAAAGCGGAAAAGAAGCCTGCGTCGCGCTACTTCGGAACCAGGAACAAGAAGCTCCAACCGAGCCGCGTGGAGCTTCGGAAGTTCAACCCGTTCCTGCGCCGGTACACTCTCCATCGGGAGATCAAGTAGGCCTTCGTCCCGACCGCTCGCTCCGGCCGCGTTCGGTTCTCCCCTTACAAGTCCCGCTTCCCGAGCAAGAGCTGGCGTGCCAGCTCCCAGTCGTCCGGCCGAGTCATCTTCCCGTTGAAACCGCTGTAGGCAACCAGGCGGACCGGATGGCCGATCGCTTCTACCGCGGCGGCATCATCGGTGGCGATCTTTCCGCCTTCCCGCAACTTTCGATAGGCCTCCCGCAGCAGCTCTCGCCGAAAAATCTGGGGCGTCTGCACATTCCAGACCCTCCGCCGGTCGAGCGTCGCCACCACCTTCCCTTGCTCGTCCGCCTCCTTCACGGTGTCCGAGCTCGGATTTCCGCAGGCCGCCGCACCTTCCCGCTGAGCCACCTGAAAGATCGCTTCCATCAACTCTCCGGTCGCAAAGGGACGTGCCGCATCATGAACGAGCGCAAATTCTGATCTCGGAGCGAGCACCTCGAGGCCCGCCGCGACCGAGTCCTGCCGCTCCGCCCCCCCTTCCACAATCCGGACAGGCACGGGAAGCGCGCATCCAGAGAGGAGTCGAGAAGCGTCTTCGAGGCGCTCGCGAGCGACGACGACCACGATCTCTCGGATGCGTGGGAATGCCGAGACCCTTTCCAGGCAGAGCTCGAGCGCGCTTCGCGTGGTCAAGGGACGGAAAATCTTGTCAAAGCCCATCCTCCGGCTCTGCCCTGCCGCGACGAGTATCGCTCCGACGATTCGCACCTCCCCCCCGCTTGACTCTCGCTCGCGCATGCTCAGGGATGCTTCTGCGGAGCGGGCGCTCGCGGAACTACCCTCTCGGCACTGACCGGCCGCGCGACCGGGGCTGGCAACGGCTTGCCCTCCTGTTCCTGATGGGCCGCCACATCCGAATAGAAGAGAACCCCCTTTCTCCGAAGGTTGTAGATGAAGTCCCGCAGATCGGTCGCGAGCGCAGGATCGTTCAACAGGCGGGAGATCGGGCCTCGGCCATATTGCGCCTCTTCCAGAATGTGGTCGGTTCGCAGGATGACGCTATGGAGATCCTTGATCGTCGCGCGGATCTCCGCCGCCACATCCGCCGTGAGAACCTCCTCGTTGACCCGTCCGATCAGGATTCCGATCTCGTCCGCCACCTTGCCCGCCGATTCGGCCACCGGCCGAAACTCACCGGCCAGATCGACAATCGTCGTCTGACGACTCCCGCGAACATGATCGCCCCCTTTGAGGAAGGGCGCCGAGGTTCCCCGGGGCGTAATCTCGATCGTCTTGTCGCCGAGCATGCCGACATCGACGATCTGAAAGAGGGCATCCTTTCGGATCTTGGTGTCTGCGTACATCTTGAGAGGCACCTCGACCGCTTTCCCCTCGCGAATCGGATAGGGGCTATTGGCCACCCGGCCGACAGGCGCTCCCGCAAATTGAACCGGTGCCCCCTTCACGAGCCCGTAGGCGTTGGGAAATTCGACGGTGATCTCATAGGCCGACCGAAATTTTTCCCCATACCGTCCGAGCAGGACGACGAGGACGCCGATCACGGCCAGCCCCGTGAGAAGAAAGACGCCGACCTGGAACTCCGCATGTTTGGTCGCCATAGTTTAACAAGTCCCGACGGCGGGCTCCTCGACCAGCCCATGGACAAACGCCCTTACCACCGGCTCCTTCGAGGAGAGGAACTCTTCCGGGGAGCATATCTTGTAGATCCGCCCCGCATGGAGAAAGGCGACCTGATGCGCGATCTGCTCGACACTCCGCATGTCGTGCGTGACGACGACCGTCGTCGCGCCAAATTCCTCGTTCAGGCACCGGATCAAGTCCGTGATCTCCGTGGAGCCGATCGGATCGAGCCCGGCGGTGGGCTCATCGTAAAGAACGAGCTTCGGCCGGCAGATGATCGCTCGCGCCAGCGCTACCCGTTTCCGCATCCCGCCGCTAAGCTCCGCCGGCATCTTCTTTTCGTGCCCCTGGAGGAAGAGTCGCTCAAGAATGCGCGAGACCCGCTGGCGGATTTCATTTTCTGGAAGCCTCCTCTCCCGCAAGACGAAGGCCACGTTCTCCTCGACGGTCATGAAATCAAAAAGCGCTCCGTTCTGAAAGACCATTCCCATCTCGCTCCGCAGCGGCGCCAGATCGCGCTCCGAGAGCGGGACCAAGTTGGTCTCTCCATACCAGATTTCCCCGGAATCGGGCTTGATCAGGCCCAGGATCAATCGCAAGAGGACGCTCTTCCCCGCTCCGCTCCGCCCCACAATGCAGAGGCGCTCGTGCGGCTCGACTTCCAGCGATACTCCTTCCAATACCCGCTGGTTCCCGAGCGCTTTGGTCAGTTCAACGAGGCGGAGCACCATTACGAAGACAAGATGAGGTTCATGAGAAAACTAAAAAAGAAGTTCGAAATCAATACAGTGATCGCCGAGAAGACCATGGCTTCCGTCGCGGCGATGCCCACCCCTTCGGCGTTCATCTGGCAACGAAGGCCGCGATGGCAGCTGATCAAGACGATGATGATGGCAAAAAAGAGAGCTTTGATCTCTCCCATCCAGATATCCTTTGCCCCCGTAAACTTGATCGTGTTTTCCCAGTAGAACGTCGGATCGACGCCCAGCAGGAAGACCGAGACGCCATAGCCCAGGAGAATGCCGGTTCCGCTCGTCAATGCGACCAGAAAGGGCATCGAAACCAGCATTCCAAGGAACCGGGGCACGACCAGATATTGGGTCGGGTAGACCGCAAGCGCCCGGAGCGCGTCGATCTGCTCGGTGACCCGCATCGTCGAGAGCTCCGCGGCCATTGCGGACCCGACCCGTCCCGAAAGCATGAGCGCGCAGAGCACCGGTCCGAGCTCCCGCAGCATGGCAATCGAAACGACCGGCCCCGTGGCCGAGGAGAGTCCGAACTTGCCGAAGCGGAATTGAGTCTGCGCGGCGAAGACCGCACCGGTAAAGGCCCCGGTGATCAGGACGATCCCTTGGGAACGGATTCCGATGCGAACGATCTGCTCCAAAAAGAGCTCCCAACGGAGGCGATAGCGGAAAATACTATAGACGACGTCCGCGAACAAATAGTAGATGGCACCGGCGGTTTCGAACATCCCCACCCACCCTTTTGCGAAATGCCGAAGAAGATTCATGCGGATCTGATCTCGGGAAGCACAGGGAAGATCCCCGCAGACCCCAGGGTCGACCGCCCACATCAAAACCAATGGCTCCGGCAACAAGCAAACCTTTTCCGCGCAGCGGAACGCCCCCCGGCGCCTTTCCTCGCCGACCGATCCATTCCTCGCAATCCGGCTCCCGTCATGCGACTCCCTTTCCCCGTCGGATTGGATAGAATGCTCCTCCCATGCAGATTCAGGAAAACGTCCCCCTGGCTCCGCTGACCACGCTCGGAGTCGGGGGAAATGCCCGATACCTTGTTGAGGTGCGGTCAGAGCCGGAGGCGCGCGAAGCGCTCTCCCTGGCCTCCGAACGAAACCTCCCTCTTTTCATCCTGGGAGGAGGCAGCAACGTCGTGATCGGAGATCGGGGCTTCGCGGGCCTCGTCCTCAAGATGTCGATCCGCGGCCTCGAAGAGGAGTGGGAGAAGGGAGATCGCCTTTTTTGGGTCGGGGCCGGAGAACCCTGGGATCCCTTCGTCGCGCGGACCGTTGCCGAGGGCTTCGCTGGCTTGGTCCTCCTGAGCGGAATCCCAGGAACGGTCGGCGGCACACCGATCCAGAACGTAGGGGCTTATGGAGCCGAGGTCGCGACCTCGATCCGGGCGGTCCGCGCGATCGATCGGCGGGATGGCTGCATCGTCGAGATTCCCGCCGCAGCCTGCTCGTTCGGCTATCGAAGGAGCATCTTCAATACGGAGAAGAACGGACGCTATCTTCTCCTGGCCGTCTGCTACTCGCTTTCCAAAGAGGAAAATCCGGAGCTTGGCTATCCCGACCTGCGCTCCTTCTTTTCCCGAAGAGGAGGTCCGCCATCCCTGCCCGAGATTCGGGAGGAGGTTCTCCGGATTCGCCGAGCGAAGGCGATGGTCGTCCTGGCGGACGAGGAAGACTCGCGAAGCGCCGGCTCCTTCTTCAAGAATCCCGTTCTCGAGCCCGCGGCATGGGTCGAGCTGCAGAGGCGCGCGGAAAAGCTGGGACTCGTTCCTCCATCCTACCCGGCGGATGATGGGCAGCGGAAGGTCCCGGCCGCCTGGCTTCTCGAAAATTCCGGGTTTCCGAAGGGGCTGCATCGAGGTTCTGTGGGAATCTCCCGGCGGCATGCGCTTGCGATCGTCAATCGCGGTGGGGCGACCGCCGGGGAAATCGTCGCCTTCATGGAAGAGATCAAGCGCACCGTCGAGGCGACCTTTGCGATCCGACTCCAGCCGGAACCGGTGTTCGTCGGATTCGACACTCCATGACCGCTTCATCTTTCAAGCCGGAGATCCGGAGATGGTGATCTCTCTTGTCATAACATACCGAAAAGGGTAGTGGTCGGTGCCATGCACCCTCTTCCGCACCGGTACGACGTGGTCGCCCGCGGAGGGCCGACCGGTCTTCTCTCGATCGAGGCCGCGAACCTCCCAACCCTGGAAGCAACGGCTCCGCCTCAATTCGGTGGCCCGGGAAATGTCTGGTCCCCCGAGGCTCTCCTGGTGGCCGCGGTGGCGAGCTGCTTCATCCTCACCTTCGATACCATTGCCGAGCTCTCCCGCCTGCCTTGGATTGAGATCGCCTGCCCCACCGAAGGCATCCTCGAGCTCGCAGACGGGAAACGTCGCTTCACGCGCTTCTTCTTGCGTCCTACCCTCCAGCTGCCCAAGGGGGCCGACGCAAAAAAGGCCGAGCATCTCCTCCATAAGGCAGAGGAGCATTGCCTGATCACGGCATCGCTTTCCAGCAGCGTCAGCCTTTCGGCTTCCCTTGAGTTTGCGGACGGATCGGCTTCCTGAGCGCGTTGCGCTCAATGGCAACCGCAGCCGCCATGCCCGCAACCGCAGGAGCTGGGGGGCGGAGAGGAGGCCCCCTTCCGAGACGTCTGAACTCCGACTCCACCCGAGATGATGCGGCGTAGCGGCTCTCCACTTTCCGGATGATGCGTCAGTGCCGGCGCCCCCATGGGCTGCCGGATTTCGTAGACCTTGGGCTCTTCCCCATTGCGGGTGGGAACCGTCTCGTACAGATAGGTAATCATAGGAAATCGACTTGGATACCCTCAAGCTTGCCCGAAAACCGGCGGCTCCGCAAGGTCGACGAAGCCGGTCCTTCCCCGCTTGCGGGAATGGCACGCAAGCTGCTTGCTCGAAAGAAGCATGGAGGATCAGCCCACGACGCACGGTCCGGTCCTTTCCACCCGACTGTTTCAAAAGGTGGAGGCCGTCATTCCCCGGTTTTGCCTCGGCGACCTCCGCGATGCGCTCGCCGATCGGGGGATCGAAGGAGCCCTGGTGAGTCGCGTGAAACGGTTCGAAAAGGCGCCGGAGGAGGTAGAACGCTACCTCGGCAAGGATTATCTCCCGGACTTCTTGCCTCAAACGAAGATCGAGCTGATCCTTCCGGTCGATCTGGTCCCTGCGGCGGTAAAGACGATTCTCCGGAAAGCCCGCGTCCGAGACCCGCAGGATCGGATTCTTCTCAGCCCCGTTCTTCGCGTCATCTCGATCGACCCTCCCCGCGAAAAGTCGGCCAGGGCAGCCGAGCTCTCGGATGGACCGCTGAAACTGCGGGCGGAGGCCGCGCAATCGCTACGATAGCGGAGGAAGCAGCCTGTCCCAAAGCGGCTCATCCGCCTCGGCTCCGAGCTCGTAAGCCGCCGCTTCGAGCGTCGTCACCACGATGCGGTCTTGTCGCATCTCGTCCAGGGCGACTTGGTGATCGCAAGCATTGCGCGAGCCGACGGCATCGGCCAGCAGATAAACCGCATGCCCTCGCTCCCGGAGATCGTAGATTGCTTGTCGGACCGCCGCATGCGTTTCCATTCCCGCGACGAGGAGAAATTGCGGCAGCTCTTTCGGCAACGCGGAGCCCGCCGAAAGGACATTTCGCGCAGAGCGCGAGCCACCCTCCCCGAGCTTTTGAAGAATGGGCGAGGAGATAGGGCCGAATCTCTGCGGAGCCAGCTCCGTCAGGTGAACCGGAATCGAGAAGAGCTTTCCGATTTCGAGAAGGCGATCGATCCTGGCAAGGATCCTCTCCGCACCGGCGACGGCGGCGCACAGCCGCTCTTGAACATCCACCAGAACAATTGCCGTCTTCTGACCATTGATTCGCCAGCTCATGACTCCTCCTTCCGACCCGCTGGGTCGCGTTTCCCATTCTCGCCCTCACCCGTCCGCCTTTGATCTCCCGCCGCTTCTTCTGCGTCCTCCAAGCCTCTTTCTCCCCCGCCGGTCGACTCGCCGCGCACCAGATCCTCGTAGCGTTCCCGCCGTCGAATGAGCCGGTGGTTGGCTCCTTCGACCAGGACCTCGGCCGGCCTCGGGCGAGAGTTGTATTGCGAAGCCATGGAGAATCCATACGCCCCGGCGCTGAAGATCGCCAGCAGATCCCCCGCCCCTACCGAAGGCATCCGCCGCGAGCTAGCGAAGCAGTCGCCCGACTCGCAGACGGGTCCGACGACATCCGCCTCGATCAGCTCCCCCTCGCGACGAGCTAGTGGCACGATCTGGTGAAAGGATCCATAGAGCGCCGGGCGGATGAGGTCGTTCATCCCCGCGTCGACGATCACGAACTTCTTCTTCGGCCGATCCTTCCGATAGAGGACCTTCGTGAGAAGAATCCCCGCATTTCCGACGAGCAGCCTCCCTGGCTCCACGACGATGCGGAGCCCGAGCGGACCCAGCAAGGGAAGCAGCCGCTCCGCATAGCGGGCGGGCGTAGCCCACCCGCCCTTGCTCTCCCACCAGCCGGGATCGCCGCTCTGCAGGGCCTCCTCATAAGCGATTCCCAATCCTCCCCCGATGTCGAAGAACTCCGCACCGAACCGGTCACGCGCAATCCTCACCAAGGGAATCACCCGGCGGACCGCCTCTTCGAAGGGCTCGACGTCCCGGATCTGCGAGCCGATATGGATTTGCATTCCTCGTAGCCAGAGGTGGGAAAAGCGGGGAAGCGCCTGATAGAGATCCTCGATCTCCTCAGCCGGGATGCCGAATTTGCTCTCCGCTACCCCTGTCTTCACCTTGGCATGAGTCTGCGCGCCCACATCGGGATTGATCCGGAGTGCGATCGGAGCCCGCTTGCCCAAGCGAGCAGCCACGCCATCGATGGTCCCCAGCTCTTCCCGGCTCTCCGCGACGAAGCTGTAAATGCCCGCTTCCAAGGCTTCCTCGATTTCCCGGGTCGTCTTGGCCACACCGGCAAACGTAGACCGGGCGGGATCCCCACCGGCCCGAAGCACTCGATAAAGCTCGCCCCCGCTCACCAGATCGAAGCCACAGCCACGGGACGCAAGCAGGCGAAGGAGAGCCAGATTGGAATTGGCTTTGACGGCATAGCAGACCAGCGGGTCGAGGGGCCGCAGCGCCGAAGAGAGCCGCTCGTAGTGATCGAGGATGGTGCCGGCCGAATAGACATAGAGCGGGGTGCCATAGGTTTCGGCCAGGACAGCAGCCGATACCTCCTCGACGTAAAGGGCGTCCCCCTGATAGCGGAAGCGGTGCATTAGCCTACCACTGCAGCAGCGCCCCGTGCTGATACTCGGTCACCCGGGTCTCGAAGAAGTTCTTCTCCTTGAGAAGGTCCATGGCTTCGCTCATCCAGGGGAAAGGATTGCGCGATCCGTACCGCGCCTTCAAGCCGATCCGCTCCAACCTCCGGTCCCCGATGTACTGAACATAGTCCCGGAAGAGATCGGCGTTCAATCCGAGAATCCCGCTCGGCAAGCAGTCCTGCGCGTAGAGTGATTCGAGCTCGACGGCGTGCGCGATCATCGCGCCGATCTCCTCCTGAAATTCCGGCGTCCAGACACCGGGATTCTCTTCCTTGATCCCGTTGATCAGGTCGATGCCGAAGTTCAAATGGATCGTCTCATCCCGCAGGATGTACTGGAACTGCTCGCCGATTCCGGTCATCCGGTTCTGTCGATGGAAGGAGAGGATCATGACAAACCCGCTGTAGAAAAAGATTCCCTCCATGATCACATAGAAACCGACCAGGTTCTTGAGAAATTGCCGAATCCCCTCGTCGGTCTCGGTCGAAAAGCCCTCGCGCAGGATGTCCGCCGTCAGGATCATCTCGAAGGCGTCCTTGTTCCGGATCGAGTTGACCTCGTGATACATGTTGAACACCTCGCGCTCGTCGAGAGCGAGACTCTCGACGATGTACAGGAAGGCGTGCGTATGCACCGCCTCCTCGAATGCCTGGCGCAAGAGGTATTGGCGCGCCTCGGGATTGGTGATGTGCTTGAAGATCGCAAGCACGATGTTATTGCCGACCAGGCTTTCGCCGGTCGCAAAAAATCCGAGGTTCCTCAGGATCACCCGCCGCTCCGCCGGGCTCAGCTTGTCGGATTTCCAAAGCTCGATGTCCCTCTGCATCGGCACTTCGGAGGGAAGCCAGTTGTTCGCGCAACCGTTCAGGTAGTGCTCCCATGCCCATTTGTATTTGAGGGGCATGAGCTGATTGACGTCTACCGTCCGACAGTTGATCAGCCGTTTATCTTCCGCGTTGAACCTCTTGGTGAGGTCATAGGGTTGGCATCCCGTCTCCGGGAAGGTGCAGCAGGACATGGTCTCTCCTTTCTTTCTGTTTCCTTTTCTTCCGCCGACCCACCGGCCTTCGTCCCTGGAGCCGGTCTGATCGAACGGGGTCAGGCACTGCGTGGCCGAGAGAGTCGGAAACGGCCACCGGTCATTGGCAACTCTCGCATTCCGGATTATCGAGAGAGCAACTGCTCCCGTTCCGCTCCTCGGGCCGATCGACACGGACGCGCGACGAGGGGCTCACACTTTTCATCCACCGCGGCTGGAGCCCTCTGGCATTGATGTCCAGGGTCGATTTTTCCACGGAGGTCGCCGCCACGGCCCGAAGGTAGTAGGTCGTCTTGAGACCTTTTCGCCAAGCCAGAAGGTACATATCGGAAAGCTTCTTCCCGTTGGGCTCGGCGATGTAGAGATTGAGCGACTGCGCCATATCGATCCATTTCTGCCGGCGGCTGGCGCACTCGATCAACCAGTGCGGATCGAGCTCAAAGGCGCTGACATATCTCTCCTTGATCTCCCGGGGAATCCGCTCGATGGAAAGAACCGAACCATCGTAGAACTTAAGATCATCGACCATCTCCTGGTCCCACAGCCCTGCCTGCTTCAACTCCTCGACCAGGTAGCTGTTGACCGTCGTGAAGTCGCCAGAGAGGTTTGATTTCACGAAAAGGTTCTTATAGGTCGGCTCGATCGATTGAGAGACTCCGCTGATGTTCGAAATCGTTGCGGTAGGAGCGATCGCGAGCAGGTTGCTGTTCCTCAAGCCGTGCCGCCGAATCGCCTTTCGGACCACCTCCCAATCCTTCCTTACCGTTCGATCCACTTCGAGATTTCCCCCGCGCTCCTCCTCCAGCAGCGAGAGGGTGTCGATGGGCAGGAGGCCCCGATCCCATTTCGAGCCGCGGAAGGTGGAATAGGCGCCTCGTTCCTCCGCCAGGTCCGAGGAAGCCAGCAGCGCGTAGTAGGCAATGCTCTCCATCGTCCGATCCGCGAATTCTACCGCCTCCCGGCTCCCGTAGGAGATCTTCAGGCGGTAGAGCGCGTCCTGGAAGCCCATCAGTCCGAGACCGATCGGGCGATGCCGCAAGTTGGCGTTCCTGGCTGCCGGAGTCGGATAGAAATTGATGTCGACGACGTTGTCGAGCATCCGGACCGCTACCCGAATCGTCCTCGCCAGCCGCTCCTCGTCGAGAACTCCGTCCCTCACATGGGCAGCCAGATTGATCGAGCCCAGGTTGCAGACCGCGGTTTCCTCCGTCGAGGTATTTAACGTGATCTCGGTGCAAAGATTGGAGTTGTGAATCACGCCGACGTGATCCTGCGGAGACCGGACATTGGACGGATCCTTGAAAGTGATCCAGGGATGGCCGGTCTCGAAGAGCATCGTGAGCATCTTCCTCCAGAGAGTCGATGCCGCAACGCGCCGGAAGTTGCGAATCTCCCCCCGATCCGCCATCGCCTCATACTCGCAATAGCGGCGCTCGAAGGCCCTGCCATAGAGATCGTGAAGATCCGGAACGTCACTCGGGCTGAAGAGCGTCCAGTTCCCTCCTTCGATGACACGCTTCATGAACAGGTCAGGAATCCAGTTGGCCGTATTCATGTCGGGCGTTCGGCGCCGCTCATCGCCCGTGTTCCTTCGGAGCTCGAGGAAGTCCTCGATGTCGAGATGCCAGGTTTCCAGGTAGGCACAGAGCGCCCCTTTCCTCTTCCCGCCTTGATTGACGGCGACCGCCGTGTCGTTGGCGACCTTCAAGAAGGGAATGACCCCCTGACTCCTCCCGTTGGTCCCCCGAATCAGGGAGCCGGTGGCCCGGACGTTGGTCCAGTCGTTTCCCAACCCTCCGGCCCACTTCGAAAGCCGGGCATTATCGGAGATCACCTGAAAGATTCCGTCAAGATCGTCCGACACGGTCAGCAAATAGCAGGAAGAAAGCTGGGGATGCCTTGTTCCCGAATTGAAGAGGGTCGGAGTCGAGCAGAGGAAGAAAAACGAGGAGAGAAGCTCGTAAAACTCGATGGCATGCGCTTCTCGATTCTCCTTCTCTGCGAGGGCCAAGCCCATCGCCACCCGCATCCAGAAGTATTGGGGCGTCTCGATTCTTCGCTCTTCATGGTGGAGCAGGTAACGATCGTAGACGGTCTGCAGGCCCATGTAGGTAAAATCTCGATCTCTCTCGAACTGGAGGGCGTCAGCGAGCTTCTCGAGATCGAAGCTCAATAGATCGGGCGAAAGGCGCCCGACATCTACGCCGTGGCGAATGGAGATCGGAAAAAAGTTCCGATGCACCGTTCCGAGCTCTTCCCGTCCGCGAATCTCGGGCAGCACTTCACGGTAGAGCTTGGCTAAAAGGATCCGCGCCGCGACATAGCTGTAGGCCGGCTCCTTCTCCACCCGCGAACGGGCCGCAAGGATCATCGCCTGGTCGATCTCCTCCTCGGCGACACCGTCGTAAAGGCTCCGCAAGGTCTCTTCGGCCAAGCTCCTCCACGAGCAGCGATCCTCAAGGCCGCGGCACGCCTCCTCGATCTCCCGCCCGAGTCCTTCCGGATCGAGCGGAACCCGTTCCCCGCATCGCAGCACGAAGGAGAGGGGAGCCGTTCCGGACCGGGTCGCGGCGCGCAATGTCCGCGCCCGCCGACGCTCCGCCCGGTAGAGGATGTAGCGCCGGGCGACCGAGTGGTAGCCCGCTTCCATCAGTGCGGTTTCCACCCAATCCTGGATGCGCTCGACTTCGAGCGCCTCTCCGCCGACAGCCGCGCCAACGGCCCGCCGCACCACGGCTCGCGTTACCTCCTCGACCGCCCTGCCGAGATCCTCGGCAAGCGCCATCTCCATCGGGACCCCGTGCTCGGCCCGAAACGCTCGTTCGACGGCCCAGGAGATTCGTTTCGGCTCAAACCCGACGACCGTGCCATTCCGCTTCTGGACCGTAAAGGTCTTGGTCGAAAGCGGATCCATGCCGACAAGCTCCATCTGTCGAGCATCTTCCAGGGAAATCATGGTTCTCTCCTGATGTTCTAGATGTTGTGTCCAAATGAGAACAGGACACAAGATATTGTGCGATTAAGCCGATTCTGACCCTGCCGAGTCAATCTCTTTCGCAATCTTTTTCGCGCGAGAGAGGGCTCCATATATATCCATAAGTATAATCACAATCCCAGCGCCTTTCGCAATCCCCTTTATCAAGGAATACGCCCGAGGGGGAAGCTGCCTCTGTCCTGCCAATCCGAGCGGATCCCTTCAAAAAAAAACCGCCGGGATCGACCCGGCGGCTTCTTCTTCGCAGCGCGGTCCTGCGCGGATTAGATTGCGTAACCTTCCTCGCCGTGCTGTACCGTATCGAGGCCCTGCGTTTCCACCTCGGCCGGCACCCGCAAGCTGACAAAGAGCTTCACGAGCAGAGCCAGGACTACGGTCACGCTCACCGACAACCCGATCGTGATGACGATCGCCTTGAGCTGTGCCCAGTAGAGCGTGTGATGACTAACGAGTGCTGCTAGTCCGTTCTTTCCGGCCACGGCTCCGTTGCTCAGGTTGCCGTTGACCTTGGCCGTGGCCAGGACTCCGGTCAGAAACGCCCCCAGCGTCCCCCCTACCCCGTGCACTCCGAAGGTATCGAGCGCGTCGTCATACCCCAAAGCCTTCTTGAGCTTCACGCAAGCCAAGTAGGGGACCACAGCAGCCAGCACCCCGATGATCACCGATCCCGTCGAATCGACGAATCCGCAGGCCGGCGTAATGCAGACTAAGCCCGCGACCGCTCCGGTGCTGAACCCCAGCACACTTGGCTTCCCTTTCAGGGCGTATTCGAGCATCCCCCAGGTGAACGAAGCCACTGCGGTGGCCAGCGTCGTCGTAGTGAACGCGTTGGCGGCGATTACGTCCGCGGCTCCGGCGCTTCCCGCATTGAAGCCGTACCAGCCGATCCAGAGCATGCTGGCCCCTACCATGCAGAGGACCATGCTATGCGGCAGGATCGGCTCCTTCCCGTACCCGATCCTCCGGCCGAGCAGCAGGCAGAGAATCAATCCCGACCAACCCGACGACATGTGCACCACGGTGCCGCCGGCGAAGTCCACTGCGGGGATCCGAGCCGCCGCGTTGAAGGCGCCGTTCATCAAGCCGGTGCCTCCCCAGACCATATGGGCGAGGGGAAAGTAGACGAAGAGCATCCAAAACGTGAGAAAAAGCAGCAACGCCCCGTAATTCATCCTCTCCGCGATCGCTCCCAGGATCAGGGCCGGGGTAATGATGGCGAACATCAGCTGGAACATGCAGTAGACGTTCTGCGAAACCCAGATTGAATAGCCAGCGTTGGGAACCGAGTCCACCCCCTTGAGGAAGAAGAACTCGCTCCCCCCCAAAAAGGGCCCGAGTGCGCTTGAGCCAAAGCTCGTGCCGAAGACAAGGCTATAGCCCACCGCCCACCAGAGAATCGTTACCAGCCCCGCGATCCCCAAGCATTGCGCCAGGACCGACAGCACATTCCGGGAGCGAACGAGACCCCCGTAAAAGAGGGCGAGGCCCGGCAGGGTCATGAAGAGCACCAACGCTGAGGAAGTCATCAGCCAGGCGTTGTGCCCCGGTCCCGGCACCCCACTCACCTTGCTTCCCGAAGGATCCCCGTTGAGGATGTAGGCCTCGAGCCCCGCAACCCGCGCTTCCATGCTGGGCTCTTCGGCAGCGAAGAAGGGCGTTCCTTGCCATGACGCCCAATTGAGGATCTCGCCACCCATCATGGGCATCGCCGCTCTTGCTTCGGACTGCAGAGCACCGCCCATCGCCAGACAGGCAATGAGCATGAGCAACCAGCGTTTGAATCGAGTGACAACCATTCTGATCATCTCCTTTGCTTGTGGGAGCTACGCCTTCTGCGGTGCGATCCCGGGGGCCAGGCCCGCATGCGGTTTTCTCTTCCTGCCGGACGGATGCGGGGAAGTCCCAAAGCCAATCCGAAGGAAGCGCGGCTCGCGCCAAGCGAAAGCACGACGTCCCTTTTTCCATGCGATGGGGACCTCTCGGTCTACCCGTCCAGCCGAATGGGCGGCTCCACGAACGCCCTCGGTTGGTCGGGCCAAGAAAGTCTCAACTCCTCCCCTGCTCGAACCCCTCATCCCGTTTCCTCCTGCGGCTCCATTCAAAGCAAACGGCGTGCCAGAACGAATGGATTTTTTCATGCGCGCCACTCACGCGCGGGAGGTGGTGGGGAGATCCCGAGGAAGCAACTCCGGGGACATCCTCGGGCGGCCCAGGCACGGGAGCTCGCTCCCATATGGACGATCCGGAGCTCCGCTTTCCTTCGCCCTGCCAAGAATGCGCTTGCCCAGCAACGGCACCGGGGCGCTACAGTGTAGGCCCACGACCTTCGGACGAAGGCGGGAAAGACTCAACAGGGGATTGCGACATCATGCCACGTTATATCATTGAGCGAGAGATCCCCGGGGCCGGAAAACTCTCTCCCCGGGAACTCGCCGGAATTTCCGAAAAATCATGCTCGGTCCTGGATGCGATGGGCCCGCAAATCCAGTGGCTGCACAGTTACGTCACCGACGACAAGATCTATTGCGTCTATCTGGCCCCCAACGAGCAGGCGATCCGCGAACATGCCCAAAAGGGGGGCTTCCCCGC
The DNA here is from genome assembly GCF_017310545.1 of Methylacidimicrobium sp. B4. Lineage (NCBI taxonomy): Bacteria > Pseudomonadati > Verrucomicrobiota > Methylacidimicrobium > Methylacidimicrobium sp. B4. The sequence continues at coordinate 2,211,663 of NZ_CP066203.1, read as the reverse complement.
GAATCGCATCTGCGAAATTCGGGATCTGATCAGCCCTTATTCCGCCCGCTCGGCTTAGCCGCCTTGCTCCGCGTAGACGTCTGACGCGTCTTCGAGCCCTTGGCGCCATGAGCGACCGGCTTTCCTGGGATGGCCTTGTGAACTGCTACCGATTCGACGCGAACCTTGCCCTTCGGCGCCGGTGCCTCCTCCCGAGTCGCTCCCATCACAGGAAGGATGGTCAACCGCATCCCCTTCGTGGTGTTCATCACCGATACCTCGGCGACGGCCCCCGGAAGCCCGATGGCCAAGGCGAGCGCAAGTGCGGTCACTAGCTTTCTCATTTTTCGCCCTTGCGGCTAAGTTTACGCCTCGGATGTGAAGAACGCAATCGGCCTTTGCACCCGATCCTGGCTGGCATCCAACGCCCAGATCTCGCCTTCATGGCGGCTAGCGGGCAAGCGGGCAGGCGAGGATTCGATCTAGGGACCGTCGATGTCGATGCCACGCCCGTTGTGGAACATGGCGAAGATCACGTCCTTGGCTTCCGCCTCGCGCTTGGCGTCGTTCGTGATTTCGCGGCCGATCACAATTGCATAAGCCTTTAGCGGAGCGGTGGGGAAAAGCTTCCTCCATTGCTCGGGCTTTTTGCCAACGGTCGCCTTGGCCGCCTTGAGGAATAGGTCTGAGCGCCTGCGCGCCCGTTTCACATCCTCAATGTCAACCTTCGCCGCAATCTCCGCCGCCACGCACGCCGGATTCCCAGTCTGGTTGTCCTCACCGACCGCCAATGCGTCGGCCTCACCCACGTCAGCTCGCTCCTCATCGGACAATTGCCGCGCGTTTTTCGCCGTGTCCAGAAGCTTGCTGACCAACCGACGCTCCAGAACCTCCAGACCGCCGACCGAGTGGTTGATGTAGTTGTCCAGCTTCTCCCTCGCGTCCCGTTCTATGATCTTGCCCTCGTGCTCCGCCATTTTCACGTGTATTTTATCAACGGATTCCGTAAGCTTGGCGATCTGGCTATTGGTTCTTTCCTGTGCAGCGGTCAGCTGACCCACTTGGTCAACCAATTGGGCGACGTCGGTCGTCAGCTTATCAACTCGCTCAACCAATTTGGCGATCTGACGGCCGTTCTCGGCAACGAGCGCGGGCAAACCCAGGAGTTCCTCCGTCAGGATCTCCCGGCGGACCGCTTCCCTCCACTCCGGCTGCCCCCGCAGCGCCGCCAGAATGTCGTCCGTGGATTTAATGACTACGCTCATGCACCTAACATTAGCCGAACGCTCAGGGGCTCGCCACTGGAATTGACTCGTATTGGCCGCCGTACTCGACTCCGCCGATCGTGTACTTCGGCACGTAGCTGGTGCGCCACTGGATCTGTCCCGGCTGCTGCGCGGTCGAACCGTTGCCGTTCTTGGCGATCTTGTCCCATCCCTCGTTGAGGAGTCCGCTCCTCGCCTCGTTACGGCCCATCTCGATCCACTTCCGGTACTTTGCGACCTTTGGATCGCACTCCGGATGGTCATACGGCGGAACGGCCGGGTTTTCGCTCGTGTACTGGACCGGATCCGGAGCATGGGCGCAGCCGACAAAGGCGATGATCAAGGGAAGGATGGCCAAGCGTCTCATGCCTTGGCTATGCGCCCATCCGGTTGGCTTGGCTCCCTGGCGGATTCCCGCATTGCCGCCATCTGCCGCCGGGTGACCACGGCCGCGTCGCAGGAATCCGCCACGGCGATGCTCAAGCCGAGCATCTTGGAGGCGTTCCGCTTGATCGCCCGTGCCAGGCCGATGGGATCGCCGGTTTGCGCCTCGACGACGCGCAGGCCAAAGAGGAAATGGCCGAGGGAGCCTCCAAGCCAGCGCTCGGCGCACGCTCCGTAGGCCAACCACGCGAACGGAATCAGGCACAAGAGCCTCCAGGCGGCCTTCGTTCCCGGATTTAAGGCGGAGGACGCCATCGCCAATCCGCCGAACAGCAGAACGCCATCCGCCAATCCGGCCGCGATCCGCCTCCAATGCGGAGCGCGCCGCGGCCATCTCCAGCCTTCCGCTACCGGCGCCAGCCTTTCATCCAGGACGCGCTCCACGAGAACGCAGTTGAGAAAGAACGCAAATGGAAGCGCCAGCGCGAGCGCCGCGCCGCGGATCGTCCGTTCCCGCCTTTGGTCCGGAAAGCCGAAATCCAACCATGCGACGCGCATCGCGCGGCAGCCGATGGTGTCCGGCTGGCCGTAATAGACCGCAGCGACCACGGCCCACAGAGCCAGGACCGCCACGCTGAACAGGGAGCAGGCCGACCGCATTGCGGAACTGGATGCTCCGGCCATCTCCGGGATGGCCAGCAGCAAGATCTCCGCGCACAGGAAGAACGCTGGCGGCAATAACGCGCAAGCGACCGCCATGTCGACCAGGCCAACCACAAGTCGCTTCCAGAGCGCGAGATCGACGTCGGCGGATGGTTCCTCGGCCATGCGCGGATGGTGCGTCGATCGGATCGGCGCATGCCGTCGCATGCGCATCCGCATCTTCGTGGCCGCGTGCCTTGTCCTGTTGCCGCTCTGCTTTTTCGCCTCGTCGGCGTTGGCCGCTTCGCCACCTGCTAGCGGAGGAAGCGCGGCGATGCCCGGCGCCAGCGGAGGGGCGACGCTCCCCCTCCCGGATCCGACCGTCGAGCTTGCGCAATTGCAAGCGATGTTCGGCCAGATCGGGACGGCAATCTACAACGCGATCGTGCCGTGCTTGCGGGTCGTCGGCTCCTACGCCCTCGAATGCATGCTCGCCGTAGGCGGCCTCGGCTTGGCATTCGGCAGTCGGGGAAGGCCGCTCGCCACCGTGTTCGTTGAGGTCTGCGTTCTGTCCGCGATCGTCTGGGTTTTTTGCGTGGCAATGTGGCCGCAAACGCTCCTCGGCACGCTGCGCTCGTCGCTGCTTCCGTCGGCGACTCAACTGGGGAATCAGATCGCACATCTCGGCCCGGGCGTGGGCGGAACGACGCCAACGCAATGGCTCATGAGTTGGCTCAATGGCGGGGTTGTGCCCGCGAGCGGAGGGCTTGATGTGTTCGGCAACAATTCGAGCTGTAAGTTCTCTATGTATTACATTGAGAATGTTCTATGGCACGTACCGGACTGGGGGACGCTGAGCGCGGAGAGTCATACGGTCACGCAAGATCTCCAAAAAGCGGCTGACTCCGGGTTGTCATGGGCGATAGGGATGTGGACGGGCTTCTTATTTGGCCTTGGCTCATTATTCGCGACTCTTCTGTTTGTGTACTTAACGGCAATCGTGTCCGTGCTCGGGTTCGGGCTGACGCAGCTTTTCGTTCTAGGAGGAGGGGAGCTGGCGTGGAACTTGTACATTCCGCTCGGCATGCTGCTGGTCCCATTGATCTATCTTGGAATCGGAAGGGATTACTGGCGTCATTATCTCACGACGCTCGTCGCGCTGGCGATCATGCCCTCCCTTTTCTGGTTAATGTCCGGGATCGGGATTGCACTCACGGCGGGGCTCTATCAGAGCGTGTTCGCAAATCCGGCTGGCGGGAGCGTGGGCAATTTCGTGCGTGGTGCGGTCGTGTGGGCGACGAATGGCATGTATAGCCAGATATGGCAGGTGATTAATTCCATACTGAACCTACAGGGGCTTCAGCTCCCGAGCCCGGGCCAAGGCCCGACATCTGGAGGAGGCTTCAACCTGACCCAGTTCCTTTTGTGGACCTTTCATTGGTCGGGCTTTTTCTTGCGGTATACCGCTGGCGTCGCCATGGTTGCGGCGTTCGTCGCGCTTGCGACGACGGTTGCAGTGACGTCTGTGCAGATCGCGTTCTCGTGGACTAGGGCGTTTTCGGACGCTGCGGCGGCGTGGATCGGAGCGCATCGCGATTCGATTGATCGCATCGGGAGCTCGATCGGCAGCGGGGTCGGGCACGTCGCCGGAGGGCTGACGCAACAGGTGGGCGACTTCCTGAGCAACTGGAGGCGGCGATGAGTGCGGGGAGGGCGAATGGGGTGCGCCCGGGCGGCGGCATGCCCGCGCTGATGTTGCTGGCGGTGCCTTTCCTTGTGATCGGGCTGGACTACTGGGCGTTCGTTGATCCTGCTCACGCTGAGCGGTGGCAAGCCGCGCTGGCGGCGCTGCCAAGTACCGTCTGCCGGGCTACGGGCTCGCGGGTTGCGGCTGATATTGTGTCGCTGCTCGCCGTGACAGCTGTGCTAATAGCTGCGTGGTGGCTGCGGGAGAAGCTTGTCGCGCTGCTTCTTGGGTTCGATGAGTCGCTCAGGTCGCGGCTGCGCGAAAGCTCGCGGCGCGGTCACGGATGACCGCGACGCATTGCTGACTGAATTTCAGCCCATCGCTCGGCGTTGAGCTGAGCGAGGTCGCGCGACCAATAGTCCGTGTCCACGATCTGCGCCCAGGCCTGGAGGCCCGCAAGGTAGTTCATGTCAACGGCTCCGCCAGGGAGTTGCCTAAGCGACGTGGCACCGGGGATAGACTGCGTGAAACGGTCGAATCGGAAACTCGCAGTCCAGGTTGCGGCGATGGAGCAGTCGCGCCCAGGCGCGACTGCGAGTGACGTCAAGAGGACGTTCGGCACGATGCTAGAGTCCGCGCCAGGGCTCGTGTTGATGCCCTTTTCGTGCAGTGCGGCATAGATCAGGTTTGCGACCTCCACCCTCGTCTGCTCGGTGATTGGGGGACAGCCGCCCGGAATAAACCCGAATAGCCCGCCGCTTGCCGTCCCGGCTGGCGGCGCGGCCGATTGACCGCCCTGCTGTTGCCGCGGCGCGTTGACCACTCCGTTCCAGTTCGATGAGCAGGTCGGCAGACCAACGGCGAGCAGTATGGGAAGCATCAGGATTCGCATGGTCGTGGCCTCCTATTGCGGAAAGTATTGCGCGCTCCCTGGCCCGCGATCGTCAAGCCGATTCCGCGCCGGGAACGATGCAAGCGCACGCAAACACGACGATGCGGAAAGCCTGCTCCACACAATTACGCTTCTCCGCATCGACGGGTCATCTCCGTGGATCCGCCGCGTCATCCGCGCTCGCTTTGAGGCCGCAAGGCTGGGCCACGGACCGGCCGCGAAGGCCATTCCCTGGCTTGGGCATGGATCATCGGCCTTCCAGATGCGTTTCCAGGCGCTCGTCCACCACAGTCAGCACCTTGTTGGCTAGCGCGAGATCCATGGCGTCGCTGGAAATCTCGTCACCGACGACGACGGGAAGCACGGGCACGCGCCGCAGCTTGGCGTCAGCGGCCATCGCCCTCGCCAAATAGCCGGACCGTTGCATGACTCGCTCCACGTCGTCCACGCCAACCGCGCAGGAAGCCTCGACCGCGAGGAAGACAGCCCTGTCCCCGCGCCTTCCCCTGAGGCAGAAATCCAGCCGCCTCACCATCCTGGCCTCGCTCGGCGTCAGCGCGTTGGACGCCTTGGCGAGAATGGCCTTGAGGTCGCCCGTCGAAACGCGCTCCACATCGTCCGCGATGTCGCCGACGTACTTCTCCGGATCGTTGGCTATCAGTTGCTCTAGAGCCGTGCCGCGAAGCCGGGCAATGTGCCCATCGTGCCTCCCGACCACACCGGTGAGCTTGGAGACCTGTCCCCGAAGCTCGCCCATTTCATCGGTGAGCTTGGAGACCTGCCCCCGAAGCTCGCTCATCTCCATGGTGAGCTTGGATACCTGTTCCCGAAGCTCGCCAATCCCATTGGTTAGTTTTTCGATCGCCTCCCATGTCGCTTGCCGGTCCTCCCGCCACTCATCCCTTGCCTTTTGGAATTCCTCCGGCAGGCGCACAAGATCGTCGGTCAGGATCCTCCGTCGAATCCTCTCCACTCGCCGCTCATCGGCCAGGATGGAGTCGATGACGGCGTCCGCCCAGTCCGGATGACTGTCCAGGGCGGCCAGGATGTCGTCGGTGGATCGGATCTCAACGCTCATGTCATCAGTATGCGTCGACTCGCGCGCTTGCGCAACGGCTCGTGAGCCAGCGGCGCTCTCACCACCAGAAGCCGTGCTTCTTCCTCTGGGCGGCCTTCCTCTTGCGAGCTTCCTGCTCCTTCTTGGATAGGGCCTTCCTTTTCGCCTCCGATCCAGACGCCTTTTTGGGCTGCGGGTCGCGATGGCTGATTTCCGGCGACGACCGAAGCCCCCTCTCCCTGGCCGCCACCGAGTTCGCCGGCTCCGGCATGAGTCCGTTCCTCGCCGGAGCCTGCGGCAGGCCGCGCCGCCCAATGGATCGGGCCAGAGCCTGCATCGAGAACGGAATTTCCGAGCTGGGCCACCCCTGCTCGTTGGCAGCCGACCTGGGCCCGATCACCGAGGCCGGGTGCCAGTAGAACTCCGCCGGGCTTCTCGCTTGCGGGGAGCGAGCCGCTCCCGCCTCGAGGGTCCCTTTGCCTGGAAGAGGCATCCGCCTCAAGCGGGAATGCCGACTATTTGCGTGCGGTCTCCGGGCTCACGTGCGGCGCCGGCCGATCCGTCTTTTTCGCCCTGCTGCTGGCGACCGATCGGACCTTGACCTTACCCTTCGGAGCCTCCTTCTTTGCGAGGAGTCCGGGCTTTGCCTTCTCCTTCGCGCTCTTCTCCGCAACCGCTCGATCGCGGGCGTCCTGTTTCGGATCTTCCGCGGACGACGGAGCCAGGATGGAGAGCCGCGTTCCCTTCGAAGTCTGGATGATCCCTGCGAGAAGCTCCGGTGAGCACGCCAGGGCCAAGAGAAGAATCACGCATCCATAGCATCGCATCTCTCTGCTCCAAGGAAGGTTCGCCAGAGTATCGTCCATCGAGGGAGCGGCACAAGGATCAAAATCGAGCTTTGCTCTGCCCGGCACGGAGAAGGTGCCCCCCCCCCGGGATCGTGATCGCCCATTGCCTTCCGAGACCGTTTCCTCCAAGATGGTCTGTGCGATGTCCGCTCGGCTTCTCATCGCTCTTCTTGTGCTGCTTGCCCTCTGCCCCTTCGCTGCATTCTCAATGAAAATCACCTCGCCTTCCTTTGCCAACGGTCAGCCGCTCCCTCGCGACTGCGGCTATCGCCAGGGGAATCGGAATCCCGAGCTGCTCATCGCAGAGATCCCCGCCGGCACACGTTCGCTCTCCCTCATCATGGACGATCCCGATGCCCCCGGGGGCTCTTTCGTTCACTGGCTGGTCTGGAATCTTCCTCCGTCCACTGCGAAGCTCCTTCCGGGCAAGCTGCCACCAGGAGCCCGCGTCGGACGCAACCAGTTTGGGAACGACCGCTATGACGGGCCAGCGCCCCCGAGCGGCACCCACCACTACTTCTTTCGGTGCTTCGCCCTTGACCAGCCGCTCGCCCTTCCTGCGGGCGTGGAGCGCCGAGCCTTGGAACAGGCAATGAGAGGACACCTTCTCGCGGAAGCCGACTTGATGGGCACCTTCGCGGCCTGCGGCCACTGAAGTGGCACGCCCCTCCCCCGCACGTGCGCGCCCCGATCGTCCCGATGATCCGCATCCCTTCCCGACCCCTCCACTGGCTCTTCACCGCGGCCGTCTGCCTTTCGATCCCCGTCGCCCTTCCGGCTCGGGCCACGGAAATCTTTACGGAAGCCTTCACGCCCACCCCGATTTCCATCAACCTGGCCGATCTCCCCAAGCCCTTCTCCACACCCAGCGCCAGCTACGAACCTCCCGTGGTGCCCCCACCGGCACAACCTTCGCTCCGCCTGCCGGCGGGCTTTCAGGTTTCCGTGTTTGCTCGTGACCTGGAGGAGCCGAGGTGGCTTGCCCTGACCCCGGAAGGAGGAATCCTCGTGACCGAATCCGCAGCCGGCCGAATCCGCCTCCTGGAAGGATTGCGCGAGGATGGGAGCGCCGAACGCGGCTCGGTTTTCGCCACTCCGGAGAATGGCCTCAATCTCCCCTTCGGGATGGCTTTTGCCCAGGGCCGGTTTTTCGTGGCGAACACCGATGCGATCCTCGCCTTCTCCTACCAGAGGGGCCAGCGCCGGTTGGGAGGCCGTGGCGAACGCATCGCCCCGCTCCCGGGAGGCGGACACTGGACCCGGGCTCTCGCCCTCTCCCCCGACGAGCGTCGGTTGTATGTCTCGATCGGCTCCCGGACCAATGCTGACGTCGAGCCGGCTCCGCGAGCTTCGATCGTGCGGATTCCCCTGCCGAAAGGGAAAGTGGAACCCTTTGCATCGGGCCTGCGCAACCCGGTCGGCCTCGCCTTCGAGCCGAATACGGGCATCCTCTACACGGTCGTCAATGAACGCGACCAACTCGGCGATGACCTAGTGCCTGACTATCTGGCGCGAGTCCGACAAGGGGACTTCTTCGGTTGGCCGTATGCCTATCTTTCCCCTCATCTCCTTGACCCCAGGCTTCTTGTCCATCATCATGTGCAAAAGCCCAACTTGGTCGATACCACGCGCACTCCGGACGTGCTCTTCCAGGCGCATTCGGCTCCGCTAGGGCTGGCTTTCCCCTCGGGCCGGCCGCAATTTCCGGAACGATACCTTCACGGAGCTTTCGTAGCCTTGCACGGCTCCTGGAATCGTAGTGAGCCCACCGGCTACAAGATCGTCTTCGTTCCCTTTGGGAACGACCACCGCCCCCAAGGCTTCTACGAAGACTTCCTGACCGGTTTCCTGAGCGAGGGAGAGCACCCCAAGACGTGGGGGCGGCCAGTTGGCCTCCTCTTCCTACCGGATGGGAGCCTTCTCTTCTCTGACGACGCCAACGGCTTTCTCTATCGGATCACCTACGAAAGAGACGCCGAGCGTTGAGCAGGGGGAGCGGCCAGACGATTCCTTCACCGACAGCCGGAAGCCTCTTCCCAGGACTGGACTGCCTCCAACCTTTGATTCTCGAGCAAAGCGGCTAGAAATTGAAGCGGAGGCCCGCAATCGCGATGTTGTAGTACTCCGGGTACTTGATCAGCATCGTATTGCCAGTGGTCATCCCGTAGGAAAACTGGGTCTCTTTGATGTAGAGGATCTTGTACTCCGCAAAAATGCTCCAGTGCTCGTTCAGGTTATACTGCAGCCCAGCCAGCCCTTGGCCCGCAAAGGCCCCTTGGGCATAGCTGCCAGACGAGAGCAGATTGCCCGCGGGTCCTACGAAGCTCGTTCCAGACGAAGCCAGGTAGGCGCCGCCAATCCCACCCCCGATGTAGGGAACGAGGCCGATCGGGGTCACAAGCTTCGCCACTCCATCGACGAGGAACACCCCCATGTTCAGGTTCGACCCGAACTGGTAGGAAGAGATGCCGGGCGTTCCCGCCACTCCTCCGGTCAAGCTGCCGCTTTCCGTCGCCTGGCCGAGATAAAACGCTTCGAACTGAGCCGCGGGCTGGAGCCAGTAGCTCTTCCCGGAATCAAGGGCGTAGCTGCGAAAGTTGTAGCCCACTTCCAGACCCCCCACGGCAGCCGTCCCGGGAGTAGCCCGTCCGCCCGCGGAGAAGAGCGGCGGCGAATCGAGGGCACTCACGCCGTTGCTCATGCCGAAGGCCGCACCGCCGAAGATTCCGAAGTAGAGGCCGGTCTTGGGCCCGAGCGCTTCCTTCGCCGACGGTCCCATCGCCTCCTTCATCCCTTCCTTGCCGCCAATCTCTTCGGTCCCGGTCTCCCCGTCCTTTTGCCCGGCGGGAGCCGCCGCCGTGGGCGAAGCGCCGGTCGAAGCTCCCGAGGCGGCGGGCTCCGACGAAGCGGATGCGAGGGCCCCTTCCGCTTGCGCGGTGGCGCTCCCCGACGGCTCTGCTTGGGTGTCACCTGCCTGGGCCAGCTCCGATTCGGGCGACGCAGGTTCGTCCGCCCATGCCGCGATCGGCCCATTCCACCAGAGCCCGAAAAGGCCAAACATCGCCAGCGAGCCAACCCACGCCTTCCTTCGTCTCGTGCTCTCCGCAGAACTCTCGGTTCCGGTCCCTCGAACTTGAGTCATCTCCCTCCTCCTTTCCTTGCCTGCTCGTCCCCTAACCTAAGAAAACCGCGCGCACTTTAGCGGTTCTGCGCAGGGTAAGACAAGCGGGGACTCTGTGACATTTCTGTGACGGTGCTTTTTCTGACTCAACAGGAGCACGCACCAGCCTCCGGCAGTCTCGCGATCAATACCCCATAAAGGGGGGAGCGCTGAGCGTGGGGGGGAAATGGGTCAGGAGGAACGGCCCGTAGACGAGCGCTACCAGGACCAGCGAGAGAAACACCCAATAGGAGATCTTGTCGAGGATGAGCTGATTTCCCATGGGGGCGGCGCCTTGCACGGTCGAGGTGAACGGCAGATCGATCACCGAGCGAGTCTTCCGGCCGGTCAGCAGGGTCATCCCCAGAACAACGAAGAAGAGAGCGGCGGCCACGAACATCAGGGTGCCGCCGATCGCCGTCAAGGCCCCCGCGAGCTTCCATCCGGGCAAGGGGGCGTAGTTGATCAGCGAGATCGCCGTCCGCCGGGGCATTCCCAGCAACCCCCCTGAAATTTCTCCTCGCGCAAAGATCAGCACTCCGACGAAATAGAGCCAGGATTGCCCGATAGCCAGCTTCCTGCCCCAGAGCTCCCGACCGGTCAGGTAGGGGATGAGCCAGTAGGCGAGCCCGAAATAGGAGAGGGCGACGGCACTCCCGACGGTCATGTGGAAATGGCCAGGAACGAAGGTCGTATTGTGGATCATCCGGTTCATGTCCACGCTCGCATTCATGAGCCCGGTGATCCCGCCCGGCAGGAAGGTGATCATCGCAAGCACCTGGGCACTCACCGACGGATCTCCCCACGGCAGGTGCCAGAGCCAGCCGAGCATCCCTTTCCCCCCTCGCGCCCGCCCGCCGATCTCCAAGGCGTACATTACCGAGAAAGCCGTCAGCAGGCTGGGAAAAAAGATCGCGAAGGTGAGAATACCGGCACTCCATTTGAAATATCCGGAGATGCCGGGATCGACATACTGGTGATGGAAGCCGACCGGCATCAGCACGATAAACAGAATGAACGCGATCCGCGCAAGCGTGTCGCTGAAGAGCTTCCCGCCGACTTGCCGGGGGATCATCGTGTACCAGGAAACGTAGAGCGGGAGGAGCCAGTAGTAGACGATCTGGTGGCCGGTGAACCAGAAGAGGGCGCGGCTCAACAGCGGGTCGGATCCCGGAAGAAGGTTGAGGGACCACGGGAGGAGGAGGCCGAGCACCTCGATTGCGACCCCCATGGAGGCGATGTCCCACATCACGTAGGTGGCAATCGAGACGAAGGCCAGCAGGGGAATCCGCTCTCCCCGGTGCTCCTTCTTCCACGCCGAAAGAGCCAGAAGCTGCGCGGCCGAGATCACCCAGGTGCTCAAGACGAGCAGCACCGCCCCAGCGTAGAAGGTCCACTCTGCCCGAAGCGGAGGATAGAAGGTGTAGAGCACGCTCGCCTTCCCGGCGAGGATCGAGTACCCACCCAGGACGCTGCCCGCCACAAGCAGCCAGAAGGAGAGCGCCAGCAAGAAGCCGTTCAGGTGCCTTCCCAAGCTGCGGGCGACCGTCAGAGCGAGCCAGCTGTTTGCCGCCGCGAAGGGGAAGACAAAGACGTTGAGCACCGCGTGAAGGGTGAGCCCTTGATAGTAGGTACGCATCCCGGGAAGGTTGCTGAAGATGTTGATCCCCCCGTAATTGAGTCCCTGGACGAAACCCTGGAAGACGCCCACCGCGAGTGCCGCGAAACCGAAGAGGATGCTCCACAGGAGGTACCGCCGATGACTCTCCGGCAGGGTGTATCCCGAAGGGTCCTCCACAATCGTTACTCTGGCCTCGGTCAGGGGCATGGCGATCTCTCCTTACTTGACTGTGAGCGTCCCAGTCATCTGGTGGTGGAGCATTCCGCAATACTCATGGCAGATCATTCGATACTCCCCCGGGCGGGAGAATCGGTACTGCTGCTTCCCGATCTGGCCGGGCAGGAGCATGAGGTTGACGGTCGTCCCGGGGATGTAGAGGCCATGGTCGATATCGATCGAGGTTCCCCAAAAGGTGACCTCCGCGCCGACCGGCAGCTCGATCGCACCCGGATTGAACATCCAGGCCTGCCCCAGCAGCACCACGTCGTAGCGGTTGGGCCCCGTCTGGCGCACGCCTGGCTGGTCGAACGGCTTGGTCCGGGCGACGGCGGCAAAGAGCGTCTCCCCCTTCTTGGGGACGATCTGCCCATCATTGCCCGGCACCACGATCGCCAGGACCACCGAGGAATAGGCGATGGCTGCAATGAACGAGACGAGCACGATGACTGACAGCCAGATGTATCCTTTTTCCAGCCTCTGGGCGAGCGTCTCCATGCGGCCCTCCTAGCGCGTCACCATTTCCTTGTAGAGGTAGGCCCACATGCCTGCGAGCACTACTAGAAAGAGAATGAGAACGAACATGGTACCCAGGGGAGGCGGGACCTCCTCTGGCATCGCCTTAGCCTTCTCCGCTTCGTCCTGGTTCATCGCTGGCCTCCGAGTATCGAAGAAGGAACCGGCCGAAGAGGCCGGCCAAAAGGAGGAAAAATCCCAAGCAGAGAAGCGAGCCGATCCCGGTGCCAAGCCCGCCCCGGGCTTCCAGAAAGGCGTTGAGAAATCCCCATCCCCAGAACACGACGGGCGCCGTTACCAGCAAAAACAGGACCAAGACCCCGACGAGCCTGCCCTCCTTCTGCCCTTCGCGCACCGCGTGCTCCGGCATGAAGGCATGTTAGTACAACCGGGAAGAGTGAACAAGCACAAAGATTACCCACCCCCGCTACAGCTTGCTCTGGCGCTTCGCTTGCGGCCGGACGCGGGAGCATCCTCCGCGATGAGAATCTCCGACCTCAGGGCTCACTGGCTCCGGGCGAACGCTTCCCGGAACGCTTCAGCTTCGCCGGGAATCGCCGGGGCGATAGTCCTCCTCGGCGCGCGAGAAAGCATCCTCCATCGAACCGAGCTCCTCACCAGAACGAGAAAGATCCATTCTCTCCCGCTCCTTCTCGAGCTGCTCATCCGAATAGGCCAGCGCCTTGATGGAAAGACCGATCCGCCTTTCCTCCTGCTCGATCTTGATGATGCGGGCCTGGACCTCCTGCCCCACCTTCAGGACATCCTTCACCTTGGCGATCCGGTCGTTGCTGATCTGCGAAATGTGAACCAGGCCGTCGATCTCGCCATCCAATTGGACGAAAGCGCCAAAGCTGGCGATCTTGCTCACCTTTCCGGTGACGACCTCCCCGACCTTGTATCGGGAGGCGAGGCTCTTCCAGGGATCTTCGGAGAGCTGCTTGACCCCGAGAAGGATCTTTTGATTCGGCCAGTCGATCTCCAGCACCTTCGCCTCGACCGGATCCCCCTTCTTGTAGACCTCGGAAGGGTGATTGATCTTTCGCGTCCAGGAGAGGTCATTGACATGGACGAATCCGTCGATTCCTTCCTGGAGCTCGACGAAGATCCCGTACGCCGTGAAGGTGCGAACGGTCCCCTTCACCGTCGATCCGACCGGATATTGATCGGCAATCTTCTCCCAGGGATTGGTCTCCAAGGCCCGCAGGCTCAAGGAAATCTTCTGCTCCTCCCGATTGACGTCCAGGACGACGACCTCGACTTCCTGCCCGACGGAAAGAAGCTCGGCCGGGCGGGTAATCCGTTTCGTCCAGGACATCTCCGAGACGTGGACCAGTCCCTCGATCCCGGGCTCAAGCTCGACGAACGCGCCGTAGGCCGTCAAGTTCGTCACCTTCCCCTGGATCTTCGATTGGATCGGGAACTTCTCGGCGATCTTCTCCCAGGGATTTTCGGACTTCTGCTTGAGACCCAAGGAGATTCTTTCCTTTTCCCGGTCGACATCGATGACCATCACCTCGATCTCCTGCCCCACGGACAAGAGCTCCGAGGGGTGGGAGAGACGTCGCCAGCTCATGTCGGTGATGTGCAGAAGGCCGTCGATCCCGTCCAGGTCGATGAACGCCCCGAAATCGGTGAGGTTCTTGACGGTTCCCTTGACCACTTGGCCCTTTTCCACCGTTTCAAGAAATCGGGCGCGCTTTTCCGCCCTTTCCGCTTCCACCAGCTCCCGGCGGGAAAGGACGACATTGCGCCGTTCTTCGTTCAGCTTGACAATCTTGCACGTCAAGGTCTGCCCGTCGAAGTCGCGCAGGTTCCTGGGAGGGGTGATATCGATCTGGGAGGAAGGGAGAAAGGCTTCCACCCCGACGTTGAGCATCAGCCCGCCTTTGACGATTCCACGAACCTTCCCGTCGACCGTGCCGCCAGCCTGGAAGATCTTGACGACCTTGTCCCAATTCTGCTTCTGAGCGGCCTTCTGCTTGGAAAGAACGACGTTCCCGTCCTCGTCCTCGAGCTGCTCGAGAAGCACCTCCACCTCGTCACCGACCTGAACCGCCGCCGGGTCTTCGAACTCTTCCAGCGGGACGATTCCTTCCGACTTGTAGCCGATATCGATCAAAACCGTCTTTGGGCTCTTTTCGACGACCCGACCCTTTACCAGACTTCCTTCCGCATATACCGGAAGAGATGCCAATACTCCGTGCTCCATAGCTTCCAATTTCCTTGTCTTAAAAAACCTTCGTGAATCCGGACAGGGTAGCTCCCGCCGCCGGCGATGCTTGAGATCCGCGGGCTATGCCTTTTCCGATCCCGGCTTTTCTGCCGGCTGGGCGGGCGAGCAGGAGCCGCAGCAGTTCTTCCGCCTCCGCATACCGCGCACGAGATCCCGCGCTACATAGAGGAGGCTGGCTCCAACCAGGAGCAACGCCACCCACTGCTGCCAGTTTCCTTCCACCTTTCTTTCCTGTCGTCCCTCTCGCCCAACGGCCACCGCAGATCCAAGCTAGAGGCCGATTGCCCGGCCCGCCTGATAAACGGCCAGACATACAACATAAGCAAAGAGGGTCATATAGCCAAATTGAAAAAATGCCCACCTCCAGGAACCGGTCTCCCGGCGGACGGCCACCACGGTGCTGAGGCACTGAAGGGAAAAGACGAAGAAGAGCAGAATCGTCACGCAGACCAGCTGCGTGAAAACGGGGCGTCCATCCGGCCAACGATCGGCCAGCAACGCCTGCGAGAGCGTCACCGGCCGGGCCTTGCCCTCCCCATCCGATTGGCCCGCGTAGAGAACTCCCATCGTGCTGACAAAGTTCTCCCGGGCAGCCTGTGCGCTGATCAATCCGATGCCGATCTTCCAGTTGAACCCCAGAGGCCGAATGGCCGGTTCGATGCAATGGCCGATCTGCCCGGCGAAGCTCCCCGCGAGCTGCGCCGATCGGTCTCCGTCCGAGCGTTTGGGATAGGCGGTCAGCCACCAAAGGATCACCGAGATGGCGACGATCGTGGTCCCCGCCCGGCGGAGAAAGGCGCCCGCTCGGGAGAGCATCTGCGCCGCGATCGTTCGGAGCGAAGGCCGGCGATAGGGAGGCAGCTCCAGGACCAGAGGGGTCGGTCGGCTCCGGAAGAGGCTCTTCTTGAAAAGCCAGGCGAACCCGAAAGCGGCCGCCAATCCCAGGAGATAGAGCACCATCACGATGCCCGCCTCGGCGACTCCGGCGCCTCGGCGCCCTCCAAAGAACGCGGCGATCATCAGCACATAGACAGGAAGCCGCGCGGAGCAACTGGCAAAGGGAGCGACCAGGATGGTGACCATCCGATCCCGAGGATCGGAGAGCGTTCGGGCAGACAGAATGCCGGGAATCGCGCACGCATGGCTCGCGAGCAGCGGGATGAACGCTCTGCCTTGTAGCCCGACCCGGCTCATCACCTTGTCCATGAGAAAGGCGGCGCGCGCCATGTAGCCGCTCTCTTCCAGCAGGCCCAGGAAAAAGAAGAGGACGAGGATTTGCGGGAGAAACACGATGACGTTTCCGGCTCCGCCAATGACCCCATTGGCCAGCAAGTCGCGCAGATCTCCGGCCGGCAAGAGCTTCTCGATTTTCGCGGCCAAGGCCAAGAAGAGGCTGTTGATGGCATCCTTCGGGCCCGCACCCATCTGAAAGACGGCGAGGAACATGGTTGCCATGATCCCGAGGAAGATGAGCCAGCCCCAGAAAGGATGGGTCACCCAGCGATCGAGCCAGTCGGCGACGCTCTTGGCCATCACCGGCGATTTTTGGAAGACGCCCGCGGTGAGCGCGCGGATCTCCCGTTGCCGCGTCGCGATGGTTTGCTGGCGCCAATCCGGCAGCTGCCGTTCCAGCCTTTGCTGTTCCTCTCGCAACGAAGGCAGGAGATGGGTAACGGCCAGGAGCTCGGCCAGCCGCTGGGGATCTGGGGCACCCAGGACCAGCGCGCAGAGCGCCCTCCGCTCCGCCTTCTCCGCCGGAAAGTCGAGAGTAATGCGCGAGAGAGACTCCTCGACCGCCTCCGGAAACCGCCGGCAGATGGAACGGCTCGGAGCGATCTGGCGCGAGAGGGCGGCGCGAAGCTCGATCAAGCCTCTTCGCCTCGATGCCTGGCACGGAACCACCGGGCACCCCAACCTTGCCGAGAGAGCGGCAACATCGAGGCGATCCCCCCCTTCCTCGAGCAGATCCATCATGTTGAGCGCGACGACCGCAGGAAGACCCAAGTCGAGGACCTGCGCGACCAGGTAGAGGCTCCTCTCCAGATGCGTCGCGTCGATGACACAGATCACCGCGTCCGGCACAGGGGTGTCGGGCCGCGCTCCGAAGAGAACTTCGCAGGTGATCTCTTCATCCGGAGCGCTCGGCAGCAGCGAATAGGTGCCCGGAAGATCGATCAGCTGGCACTTCCGGCCGTGGAGGTCGAAGAAAAACCCGATCTTCTTCTCGATCGTCACGCCGGGATAATTGGCGACCTTCTGCCTCAGCCCGGTCAGTGCATTAAAGATTGTCGACTTGCCGCTGTTCGGGTTTCCCACCAGCGCTATGTTCGTCGGCTCGGCGAGCCGAGCAGGCTCTCTAGCTCCGGGTGCGGGCTTCATCCCCTATCCGACGGCTCCGCCGCCTCTCTTTCGGAGAAAGCGGTTCAGGATCCGGCAGAACAATGTCCCTTCCCCAAAAGGAGAGTGGCAGGGATCGATCCCGGAGGACCCGTCCTCCTTCCTCGATTCTCCAGGAGCTACAGTGACGAAGATCCGCTGCGCCAGGGCCGCGCTCAGGCCGACGCGCGCGCCGCAGACCAGGCAGACGGTCATCGTACCATGGGATAGCTTTACGAGCTCCGCCCGCTGGCAGAAGCCCATCTCGTGGAGCCGGTACGACTCGCACGGACTACCCGCCACCGAATGGATCCAGAGTTGGGCGCCGACCGACGCTTCTGACAAGGGAAATGCCTGCGGTACGACCTCCAGTGGTTGTTCGGGAGGCAAGCTCATTGCGAACAATCTAAGCCCTCACCTTTTCTTCTCAAGTGAAATTCCAACCGGGCTCCCGCGCCTGGTCCCGACTCCTTTCCCCGCCAAGGACCCCGATTCCGCCACCTTCTAGCGGAGCTCGCCGATTCGTCGGATCATCTCGTCCGCAAGAGAGCGGTAGTAGTCCTTTTTCGCTTCTCCCTCGTCGATCGGTCGGGGCGGATAGGGGGATCCGATGACGACACGGATTGGAACCAGGCGCGGGAAGCGGGAAGAACGGGGCAAGGCTTCGAAGGAGCCAAAGACGCGCACGGGCAAAATGGGGACCCCGGCCTGAGCCGCAAGGAAGCCGGCTCCCGGTTCCGCCGCCTGTAAGCTTCCATCGGTGCTTCTCGTCCCCTCTGGAAAGATCAGTACGCCCTGGCCCGCAGCCAAAAGACCGAGAATCTTGCGGAGGGCGGCGGGTTCCGGGCGCTCCCGCGCGGTGGGAATGGTGTTCACGCTGGTCAGAAGCGCCGCCATCGGGCCCCGGAAGAGCGAGCGCCGGGCCAGGTAGTAGATCTCCCGCGGCACCACGGACCCCACGGCCACCGGGTCGAGGTAGCTCGCGTGATTCGAAACGAGAAGAAGTCCGCCCGAGGGCACCCGTTCCACGCCCTCCCCCCGCAACCGGAAGAAGAGTCGCAGGCAGGCTTTCACCATCGCCCGCGCAGCGGCATACCAAGGCCTCATGGGCAAGAGGGTGTGCCGATCATGGAACGGAGGCGCCTTCCGGCACCGGAAATCCCCGCTTGCGCAGCTCGTCGAGCATCCGGCGGACCACCTCTTCTACGGTCATCTCGCTCGAATCGAGGAGCACGGCATCCGCCGCCCGCCGCAGCGGAGCCGCCTCCCGAGAGCGGTCTTCCCAGTCCCGCTCCTCGATCGAATCGGTCTCTCCCTGATTCTGCCTCCGCTGCTCGCGAATCTTCGGATCCGCGTCGACGTAAAACTTGAACCGGGTGGCCGGAAAGACGGCCGTTCCAATATCTCGGCCCTCCATCACGAGCGACCGGTCCTCGGCCAAACGGCGGAAGACCGGAAGAAGCCTTTCCCTGAGCCACGAGGAGGCGGCAACACGGGAGACCGCGGCATTGACAGCCGGGCTCCGCACCTCCTCGCCCGGCTCCTTCCCATCGACCTGGACATGGAGCTCGTTTTCGTCGATCCGGCACTCGATCTTCATCTGCCGTACAGCCGTCTTGAACGCCGACTCGCGATCGAGCTCCAGCCCTTTACGGACCAGGCTCCAAGTGATCGCCCGGTAGACCAGTCCGCTGTTGCAATAGGCGATCCCCAGAACCTGCGCGAGCGCTTTGGCCACCGTACTCTTCCCGGAAGCGGAGGGACCGTCGATTGCAACCACGGGGTGCTGCGGGGCGCCCTCGGGCGCGTTCCGTTCGGAACGAGACTGCATCCACGGCAGATAGCCCTTCCAGTCAGTCGCGGCCGGGGAAGCGGCCTGGCTCAGCTTTTCCAGGTGCCGGGCAAAGCCGGGATATGAGGTATCGACGCATCCCACATCATCGATGCGGCTCCGCTCATCGGCCCGGAGGGCCAGGATCGAGCAGGCCATCGCCACGCGATGATCTCCGAAGGACTGGACGCGCGCCGCGCGGATGGGATGCCCGCCCTCCACGACCATGCCGTCGGGGAGCTCATCCACTGGAACTCCGAACCGCCGAAGGTTCTCCACCATGCACCGGATCCGGTCGCATTCCTTGACACGAAGCTCTTCGGCCCCGCGGATGTAGGTCTCCCCCTCGGCCAGCCCGGCGATGGCCGCCAGGACCGGCAGCTCGTCGATGAGATTCGGGATCTCCTCTCTTTCGATCCGAGTGCCCCGCAGCTTCTCTCCTCGAATCAGAAGCGAGCCTCTCGGCTCCCCGTCCCCCGGGGCGTCGACCACGCTCTCCTCGATCTGCGCACCCATGCGCAAGAGCACCTTGAGGAGACCGGTCCGCGTGGGATTCAAGCCCACGCCCCGGATCCGGACCTCTGACCCGGGAATCGCCGCCGCACCAGCGATCCAAAAGGCGGCGGAAGAGAAATCGCCGGGGATGACCAGATCGCGTCCTTCCAAGGACAGGCCCCCTTGCACGAGAATCGCCCGCCCCTCCCGCAGGGGGCGGAGCCCGAAATGCGCGAGCAAGCGCTCCGTGTGATCCCGCGTCGGGCTCGGTTCCACGACCCGCGTCATCCCTTCCGCCATCAACCCGGCCAGTAGGAGGCAGGATTTTACCTGGGCGCTGGCCACGGGCAGCTCGTAGTCGATCCCGTGAAGCCTTGCGGGCTCCAAGGCCAAGGGCGGGGTTCCCTTCTCTCCCTCCGCCCGGATCTGCGCTCCCATCCGCTCCAGGGGTTCGATTATCCTCCCCATCGGACGCCTCGAGAGAGAAGCATCCCCCAAGAGCCGGGAGCGGAACGATTGCCCGGCAAGAATTCCGGCGATCAGACGCATCATCGTCCCGGAGTTGCCACAATCGATCGCTTCTCGGGCCGGAGAGAGGCGGTGCGTGCGGTTTTCGATCGAGAGAGTGCTCGGCTCCTGAACCTCGATATCGACGCCAAGAGCCTGAAAGGCGCGCAGGGTGCAGAGGCAATCCTCGGAAGGAAGGAAGCCTGTCACCTCCGTCGGTCCGTGGGCGAGCGAAGCCAACATCACGGCCCGATGAGAGATGCTCTTGTCCCCGGGCACCGCAATCTCCCCGGCCAATCGTGCGGCCGGCTCAACCGAAAAGCTCTTCATCCCTCATTGCTTCCTTCTTCCCGCAAACCCTGTTCCCTTCCCTCCGCAATCGCGGCAAACGACCATCCGGGGGACCCAGCTCGCGCCACCCCACGCTCGGGCCTGCACCCGCTTTACTGGCGGCTCCAAAGCGTGGTCAACAACAAAAGCACCGCCGGTCCTGCCGATGCCTGGAGCCGATCCCCCCGGGGGTCCGGCCGAAGAGCGAGCCGCAAGAGGAGATTTCGTTCACCGCTTCGTCTTTTCCCTTGCCTTCCCCGGTGCGTTTTGCGCCATCTTCGGAGCCCGGCCGCCTGCATTCGTTGATCCGTCCGCAGCGGAATCCGAACCCATGAGAATCGGAGCCCTCATCGTCGGCCTCCTCGGCGGACTCACCTCTGTCGCCTACGGCCTGCTCGGCTACGGCTTGGCCTGCCTCGCCGAATCGGGCTATCCCGCCTCCGCCACGGGGGTGAAGATCCTGAGCATCGTCGTGCCAATCGCAGCGCTGATCGGGGCCGGGATGGTTGTGGCGAGGCCTCTGCTCGGCGGATTGCTCATGGGAGCGGCCGCCGGAGTCTTCCTCTGGCTGTTGGGCTTCAACGCGTTCAGCCTCATCCCGGTGGTGCTTCTGGGTTGCGGGGCCTTTCTCGGGATCCTGGATGCGCTCGATCCGGGCAGGAGGCAAGGAAAATAGGATTCCGCCTCGGGAGGGGAATTTCAGAGATCTCTCATGGGGTGCTCTTCCGGGCGCCAAGGCGCCTCGAAGTGCTCTTCCACCTTGTGCGGCGAAACCTCCCCGATGCTCCCGTCGCTCCACTGAGGCTTCCGGTCCTTGTCAATCAAGAGGGCGCGAATCCCTTCCGGAAAGTCAGAACGCATCGCGCACTGGCACGCGACGGTCGTCTCCAGCCGGATCACCTCCTGGAGAGACATCCGGGTCGTCCTGCGGGAAAGCTCCCAGATCAGCCAGGCGGAAACCGGACAGCCCTCCGCAAGATTTTCCGCGCCCTGGGTAAACCAGGGATCGGTCGACACCGGCCCATACGCGATCTTGCCGGCAATCTCTTGCAAGGTCTCCCCATCGGTAAGAGATTGAATCCGATCGAAGTCGAGCCGGGTCCGCGCGGGAGGGATCGAGCCCCGCCAAGGACGCGCCCATTCCCGGAGCGATCGGGAGAGAAGCAGGCGGTCCTCATCGGCTCGCCCGGTCCAGGGAAGGTTCGGGAGTCTTTCCTCCAAGACCGATGCTCGCTGCTCGGCGGGCAGAAAGGCATCGGCCAGCTTGAGGAAGAGCGCATCGCCCGCCTGAACGGGGAGTCCGGTGAGGGCCAGGAAGAGGCCGATCCGGCCGGGCATCCTGCCCAGGAACCAGCTTCCGCCCACGTCGGGAAAGAGCCCGATCGAGATCTCCGGCATCGCCAGGCGGCTCTTCTCGGTCACCACGCGGTGACTCGCCCCGGCCAGAAGCCCGAGCCCGCCGCCATACGCGATCCCATCACCCCAGCAGAGAATCGGCTTGGGGTAGCCATGGATCTTCGCGACGACGCGGTATTCCCGGATGAAGAACCGGCCGGCGTAGCCCGCGTCCCCCGACCGGATTGCCTGATAGATTCTCCGAAGATCCCCTCCCGCGCAAAACGCCCGCTCTCCGCTGCCGGAGAGCACGATGCAGGCAATCCCCGGATCATCGGCCCACCCGGAAAGGGCCGTGTCGAGAAGCTCGGCGCTCTCCAGAGAAAGGGCGTTGAGCGATGACGACGGATGCAGCACGACACAGCCGAGACGCGCTCCTCCGGTCGCACTCCTTTCCTCGATCCAGACCGACCGATCGCTGCTCATCCGACCGTTTGCAATAATTCCTCGCGGCTCCGCTGCGCTGTTTTGGCTCTATCTCACCATTCGCCTCCCGCTCGCCAGCTTTTTTCTCCCACTCGGATGAGCCCAGCCCAGCGATGCACTTCCTTCCGAGCTAGTTCACGAGGACGACCGACACGCTGCCTCGCCGGCGGACGACATTCATCGCCACGTCCCGAATGTGGGAACGAAAAAGCACGTCGACGGAAGCCTTCTTCAGGAGAAGACCGTGGAGAAGGAGATCTTCCACCTGATCCGGAAGAACCGGCTTGGCAAATCGAATCTCCCCTCCTTCGGCATCGAATCCGATCCCCAGGCAGGCCGCCAGGAGCGCGAAGAGGCTCCCACTGGCCCAACCCTGGGGACGGCAGGCGATCGGATACCGTACCGGCGGGGAAGCCGGCCGCCGGGGAAAGCCGCAAAAAAGCTCCGGGAGACGGTGATCTTCCAAGTAGTCGAGCGTGCAGAAGAGACCCTCTGCCAGCTTGCGCAGCTCGGCCGAAAAGCCATAGCGGGCCAAGCCGAGCGCGATGAGGCTATTGTCGTGCGGCCAGACCGAACCATTGTGATAGGACATCGGGTTGTAGCGGGGAGCGCCCTCGGCCAGCGTGCGGATCCCCCAGCCACTGAAAAAGGTGGGCCCGAGCAGCAGCTCCGCTACGCGACGAGCCCGGGGGGGAGAGGCGATTCCGGAAAAGAGGGCATGACCCGCATTGGAAGCGGCAACGCGGCAGGGTTCCTTCTTTCCGTCCAAGGCCAGGGCATAGGTGCCGAGATCCTCGCACCAGAAAGCCTCTTCGAAGCGCTCCCGCAGGCGCTCCGCCTTCCGCCGCATCTCCTGGGCTGACTCCCCTTTTCCCAAGACGTGCGCCAAGTCAGCAGCACTCATCCATGCCGCATAGGCGTAGCCTTGCACCTCGCAAAGAGCGATCGGCCCTTCGGCGAGCGTCCCGTCCGCATGAAAAACCGCATCGTCGCTATCCTTCCAGCCTTGATTCCAAAGTCCCTGTCCCTTCGGAGGCCTCGGATACTCGAGAAAACCATCTCCGTCCCGATCGCCCCGCCTCTCCATCCAGCGCAACGCAAGCTCGATGTGCGGCCAGAGCCGTTCGATCAGCGGCTTGTCCCCCGTCCGTGCATAGAAAGCCCCCGCCAGCAAAATGAAGAGAGGCGTCGCGTCGATGCTCCCGTAATAGAGGCCGAAGGGGACATCCCCGATCGCCGCCATCTCCCCCTGCCGCATCTCGTGCAGGATCTTCCCCTCCTCCTCCCCCGTCGCCTGATGCGCCGCTAAAAAGCGAAGGACTCCCTGCGCGAGGTGCGGATCGAGCCAGAGGTACTGCAAGGCCGTGAGGATTCCGTCACGTCCGAAGACAGTACTGAACCAGGGCACTCCCGCAAAGGGATAGAGCCCTTCGCGCGTCGGAGTCACCAGCATCTCGAGATCGGCGCGGGCCTGATCGATCCAGTCCTGGATATGCTGATCGGTCGTCCGGACTCCCGCACAGCCCAGATAGCGGCGCAAGCGTCCGGCCCTCTTGCGGGCAGGGCTCGGCATGCTCCGGATGAAGAGCTTCGGCTCTGGCTCGGCGAAGCACTCCACTTCCACCTCGAGCTTCCGCTCCTCGCCCGCCCGCAAGGGAAGTCGATAACGGGCAATCTTCGCCCCCAGCTCCGTCGGCGAGGGGGTGAAGGTGAGACGGGTCGTCCGCTCGACATGGTCAACCCCCTGATATCCCAGGATCACCGCCGAGCCGCGAATCCGGGGCTTGCTCAGCCTCCCCCGCCGCGAACGGTTCTTCCCCCTTACCTCGAAGACATCGGCAAAATCGGCTTCAAAAAGCAGATCGCAATCAAGCGTAACCGAAGCAGCGCCATAATTGTGAAGCCAGAGCTCCTCTCGGAAGCCCCCATCGTAGATCCGCTTCCTCCGAAGCACATGGATCGTCCGGCTCGGGAGGACGAGTCGTCCGTCCTCCTCGTGAAGGTCGACATTGGTCAGGTCGATGCTGGCCCCGGCCTCGAGCCCGCCCACGTGGGAGCTGAGCAGCAGGGGCTCTCCTCGTCCCAGCAGGAACCGGAAGCGGGAGAGGAAACGGGTATCCCCGCGGAAGAGACCTTCGGCCGGCCGCATCCGGGCCTCGGCATCTCCCGCGGGACTGAACACCCCAAAGGTATCGCCTCGCTTCAGGACCAGGGCCTGGTCTTCCATGAGCTTCTTCGGCGTCCCGATGGCGAATTCGCTATCCACGGCTCCTCGATCAACATGCGCAGGCCGGTCGCGAAAGCGCAAGGGTGGGATAGGCGATGCAGGCGCTTTCCCCGAATGTCTCTCGCTGGTGGCTCAAGAAAGAGCTATTCTCCAACGCAGAAGAGCTGCTACTGTTGGCATTTTCACGCATCCGCTCGGATGCCCTAAGGAGGAACGAGATGACACCATCAGGGGAAGCGGGACGGCAGGGCAAAGGAGACCACCTCGTGAAGCTGGCTCCATCGATTCTGTCCGCCGATTTTGCCCGCTTGGAAGCCCATGCCCGCGAGGCGCTCGAAGCGGGAGCCGACTGGCTCCACATCGATGTCATGGACGGACATTTCGTCCCGAACATCACGATTGGCCCCCTCATCGTGGAGGCCCTCCGCCCTCTACGGGCCGAGACCGGAGCTTTTTTGGATGTCCACCTCATGATCGAGAAGCCGGAGCGGTACCTGGCCGACTTTGCTCGCGCGGGGGCCGACATCATCACGGTGCATGTCGAAACCTGCCCCCATCTCCACCGGACGGTGCAGGCGATCCACGAATCAGGAGTGAAGGCGGGGGTCACCCTCAACCCGGCCACGCCCCTGGTTGCTCTCGAGGAGATCCTCCGCTACGTGGACCTGGTGCTCATCATGTCCGTGAACCCGGGCTTTGGAGGGCAGCAATACATTCCCACCAGCACGGACAAGATCCGCCGGCTGCGCCGGATGCTCGATGAGATCGGCTCCGACGCCTGGCTCGAGGTCGATGGCGGCGTGAAGCCCGAAAACGCGGGAGAGATCGTCCAGGCGGGAGCAGACGTCCTGGTCGCGGGTTCCGCGGTGTTCAAAGGCAAGACGGCCGCCAACGTCGAGCGCCTCTTGAGCGCGGTCGCCACGGCGCACGCGGTTTAAAAGCAAAAGCTCTTGCGCCTGAACCGATCCATCCGGAGGCGAAGGAGCGGCTTTGGCTACCGGCCTCGGCCTCGATCCCGGTAACGGGATGGATCGACCCGACAAGAGCTCTGCACCCAGGGCTGATAGGGGCTAAGCTCGCTTGGCCGGATAAAGTTCCCATCAAACCCGCCGGGCGCCGGCTCCTCCTCAAGCCGCTCCTTTTCCTCAAACGAGAGCGCTACGTTCGCCCACTCCCCCTTCTCATAGTAGTCACGGTAGGTGCTGTTGGGATCGGTGCTCGGGTGGAGATGATCCCCGATCCATTGGCCAAGCTGGAAGTCTGCGCCTTGCCTTGTGATCATCACCTTTTGCATCTGCTCCCAGGAGCGATTTCCCCTCTGCACCACCTCGTTCCCAAGGAAGCGGAGCGCTTCGTCTGCCTCCGCCTCCAGCCGCCGGTCTCCCCGCTGCTTGGCGGCACTCTTGGCCTGACGGCAGCAGATGATCCGCGTCATCTCGGCATGGCCCTCGTCGGTCAAGTCCTGGTTGACATTCCAGGCAACACAGCCATCCTCTGTCGCCTTCTCGATCCCGAAGCCCAACCTCTTCCCCAGCTCGGCCCCCTCCTTCCCCTTGCCGACCAGGTTCCCTACCCAGCGGCCCACCTCCTTGGGCGCCTCGATCTCCAATCGCTCCAGCTCATGCGCGAGATCCCCGTCGACCCGAGGCGGGTGATAGGTGGCATGGCCCAGCTCATGAAAGAGAGCCGCGGCGACCGCTGCGGGATTCCCCTTGAGCTCGGGGTCGATCGCAATCACCCCTCGGTCGCCATGGCGAATGGTGTAGCTCCCGCCTCCCGGCACACCCCAGTCGATTTCGTACTTATCGGCCTGTTGGAAAAGCCACCGGCCATGCGGAGAGAGGTTCACGATCTCATCGACCGCTTCCCCAAACTTCGTCCTTACCTGCTCGGATGGATGGATCATTTGGCGAAGGGCATTGCTGATATCCCAAGATAGCCACTGACCAGCGGGCGGGGGAAGGTGACCTCCCTAAGCTCCGGGTCTCCAAAATAGAGCTCGACCTCATCTTTCTCCCTTTCGTAGACAAAACAGGGATTCTTGGCCGTGATCCCTTGGGGATAGTAGAGCTTTCCATCCTTGACCGAAATCGGCGAAGAATCCCAAAGCACGCCCGGGAAGCGCCCAAGATGGTGGAGCATTGCGCTTTTGCGGATCGGCAGCACCTCGGGCCGAAGGACAAATCGGATCCAGAGTGTCTCAAAATTCCGGTGGTAGTCACAGACGATTTCCTTCCAGGGACCCGAGGGCCATTCGACCACGCCAACCTCCTTTACCTTTGCATCCTCATCCATCCCCTTTTCCATCAGCGGTCCTTGGCGCTTGAGCTCCTCGATCCCCCTTTTACGGATAAATTCCTCCTTGGGAGTGAGCCGGCGGAGTCGGACGCCAAGGATCTTTTCCACCGCTTCCAGGCTTAAGGGCCGCTTCTGGCGCAGGAGCTCAATCCAATCAAAGAAGTCGTCGGCCGTCATGGGCGCTCCTCGGCCCGAGAAGATTTCGTGGACGCGTTCGATCGAGATCATCTTCCTCGGCGGATGAGTGACCCAATAGGCACCCAGAAGGGCGGCCGCCAGAAGCCCCATGCCCCCCACCATCCAGAGCCACTTCGGGGAACGGACGGATGCCATCGGCTGGAGAAGAGTGGCCTTAGGCTAAGGAATGTCTTCTTATTGTCAAGACACCATTGCCGCGCCAGGCGACACGGGCCCCAAAAAGGAGTAGCAACACAGCCATCCTCTGTCGCCTTCTCGATCCCGAAGCCCAACCTCTTCCCCAGCTCGGCCCCCTCCTTCCCCTTGCCGACCAGGTTCCCTACCCAGCGGCCCACCTCCTTGGGCGCCTGGATCTCCAATCGCTCGAGCTCATGCGCGAGATCCCCGTCGACCCGAGGCGGGTGATAGGTGGCATGGCCCAGCTCATGAAAGAGAGCGGCGACGACCGCTGCGGGATTCCCCTTGAGCTCGGGGTCGATCGCAATCACGAATCTATCGCGATCCGTGTAGCTCCCGCCTCCCGGCACACCCCAGCCGATCTTGTACTTATGGGCCTGCCGAAAAAGCCACCGGCCATGCGGAGAAAGGTTCACGATCTCATCGACCTCTTCCCCAAACTTCGTCCTTACCATGTTCGGATGGATGGATCATCTTCATCTTTAGCGAAGGGCGATGCGGATATCTCAACGCTGCCGCCGACCAGCGGGCGGGGGAAGGTGATCTCCCTAAGCTCCGGATCTCCAAAATAGAGCTCGACCTCATCTTTCTCCCTTTCGTAGACAAAGATGGGATTCTTGGCCGTGATCCCTTGGGGGTAGTAGAGCTTCCCATCCTTGACCGAAAGCGGCGAAGAATCCCAAAGCACGCCCGGGAAGCGCCCAAGATGGTGGAGCATTGCGCTCTTGCGGATCGGCACCACCTCGGGCCGAAGGGCAAATCGAATCCGCACAGCCTCAAAATCCCGGTAGTGGTCACAGACGATTTCCTTCCAGGGACCCGAGGGCCATTCGACCACGCCAACCTCCTTCACCTTTGCATCCGCATCCATCCGCTTTTCCATCAGCGGCCCTTGGCGCTTGAGCTCCTCGATCCCCTCTTCACGGATAAATTCCTCCTTGGGAGTGAGCCGGCGCAGTCGGAAGCCAAGGATCTTTTCCACCGCTTCCAGGCTTAAGGGCCGCTTCTGGCGCAGGAGCTCAATCCAATCAAAGAAGTCGTCGGGCGTCATGGGCGCTCCTCGGCCCGAGAAGATTTCGTGGACGCGTTCGATCGAGATCATCTCCCTCGGCGGATGAGTGACCCAATAGGCACCCAGAAGGGCGGCCGCCAGAAGCCCCATGCCCCCCACCATCCAGAGCCACTTCGGGGAACGGACGGATGCCATCGGCTGGAGAAGAGTGGCCTTAGGCTATCGGACGGTTTTTTTACTGTCAAGAATCGGCCGGGGGAGCCGGGCGGCTGCCTCACCGACTCAGGCACCCCCTCGGCGGTCTTCCCGCCGAGGGGCGCGAAATGGGGTTCCCATCTGGAAGCCGGTATCCAAGGATAAGCGTTTCCTCTGACTTCGCAGGGCACGAAACCGCTGGATTCCTTATAGACGAGGCATCTCGGGTCAGCAAGCTTTTTGCCGAGGATTCCTCCTACCAGAGGAGCAATCTTTTCGGTCGCCTTCCGGCGGAATGCTGCTCTCCCTGGCGACGCCCCGGCCGTTGAAACCGACCAAGATCAAGGCTCGGAACCCGCTGTCAGCTCTCCGCGGTGATAGTTCCGCATGACTACCTGCTGCTTCGCGTGGTTACTGCCAAACCAGGTGCCGACTCGATATTCCACCGACCCGTTGGCGGGGAGGACCCCCAGATCCGGCTCAGCCATGGCCGCTTCGTACCAGATGTCCAATTGATCGACAGAGGCGAAGATCCAGGCGATCGGGACCGGATGGGTCAGGTTCGCCTGGACATGCAGGATCGAGCAATCCTTTTTTCGGACCCAAAGCCTTCCTTGGAGAGCATTGATCACCCGATCGGCGCGGGAGTGGCAGGGGGCATCGGGCTTGGGCTCAAAATGGAGCAGATAGGCCCGCTGACCATTCCAGGCGCTTTCCCCCTCGAGCACGATCGCGTAACGGGGAACCAGGTTGCGCATCGCCAGGAAATCGCTCACCTGCTGCGCCGCCCGGGCTTCCCGGAGCTGCTGACTGCTCAACTTTTGCACCGAGACCGTTCCCGCAGACGAATTTGGCACCAGCAGCAGGCCTTCCCCCGGCTTCACCACCATCCGGATCTCATCCGACCTTTTGAGGTTTCCCCGACCGTCGAGCTGATCGGTGCGGATCTCCTGCAGATACTCGAGCCGGAGCAAGAGCTGCTTCGCCTCGTCGTCCCGGGCAACCACCTCCCGTAGAATCTCCTCCAGCGCCGGGTCGGCAATGGCTCGAAAGGCCAGGAGGCAAATCGCGCCTAGGAGAACCCATTGCCTTTTGCGCATGCGGCCCCTATCCTCCCAGAATGACATCTCACGTAAAACTTTTTATCCCGGGTCCCACGGAAGTTTCCCCTCAAACGCTCCAGGCGTTTGCTTCGCCGATGATCGGACACCGGAGCAAGGGCTTCCAGGAGCTCTACGCTGATCTCCAGCCCAAGTTGCAGGCGCTCTTCTATACGAAAGGACCCGTCTACTTCAGCACCAGCTCCGCTTGGGGCGTCATGGAGGCTGCTGTCCGCAACCTCGTCAACAAGAAGGTGCTCTGCTGCGCCAACGGTGCCTTCTCCGATAAATGGCATGACGTCTCCCTCCGTAGCGGAAAGGCCGCCGAGCTACTCGCAGTCCCCTGGGGCAGCGCGATCGATCCGGAAGCGGTCCGTCAGAAGCTCGCAACGGGCGAGTTCGATGCGCTCACCCTGATCCACAACGAGACCTCCACCGGCCTCATGAATCCGCTCTGGGAAATCGCTGCGGTCCTGCGGGACTTTCCCGATGTTTCCTTCATCGTCGACACGGTCTCTTCCTTCAGCGTGCTCAAGATCCCCTTCGAGGAGCTGGGAATCGACGTGATGTTGACTGGCACCCAGAAGGCCCTGGCGCTTCCTCCGGGAGCGGCTCTTTTCGCGGTTTCTGAGCGGGCGCTCGCCAAGGCGGCCACCGTGTCCGGGCGCGGCTACTATTTCGACTTCCTCGAGTTCCAAAAGAACCACGAGAAGAACATGACGCCGAGCACCCCTTCGATCGGCCACCTCTACGCCCTCCGGCAGAAGCTTGCGGAAATCGCCGCGGAGGGGATCGAGAACCGCTACGCCCGCCATCGGCAGAATGCCGAGATCGTTCGCTCCTGGGTGAAGGAGAAGGGATTTTCTCTCTTCCCGAAGGAGCAATTCGCCTCGCTCTCCCTCACCTGCGCCTCGAACACGCGGAAGATTGACGTAGCCAAATGGATCCAGCTCCTGCGGAACCGGTTCCACTGCGTGATCGACGGAGGGTACGGGAAGCTCAAAGGACAAACCTTCCGTATCTCTCACATGGGAGACGAGACGCCGCAGACGGTCCGACAGCTGCTGGGATGGCTCGACGAGTGCCTGGACGAGCTCGGCTGATGGTTGGACGCTCCGGGCGCCGGCGGCTTATCCGCGGCCGGGTGCCCGGAAGCAGCCCGCCGCACCGGTGCTTCCCTATTTTGGCTTCTCGGCGACGAGAAAGATCGCCGGGTGCTCCATCTTGATTCCGCGCCGGGTTTGGAGCCTGGCCAGCTTCCTCTGGAGGACAGCGATGATTCGCGCACGTTTCTCTTCCCCTACCCCGGAAAGGAATCTTCCTGAGCTGCTGGCGTCGAGGAAGGCGACGACGCCGGCCGGGTCCTTCACGTAATCCGAGAAGGGGAGAACCTGCAAGGCGACGATCCGGAATCCGGCCTGCTCGGCGAGCGCTCGGAGCTCCTGCGCGCGGATGCGGAAGGGAGACAAGAAGAGGCCGGGAGGCACCTTTCCCAGGGCCTCCCGAACCGATTCCCGGATCAGCTTCCGGAGCCTGGACGGCTGATCCTTGGAGCCCGTGCTGATCCCGACCCGTCCACCGGGCTTCAAGAGCCGATCGATCTGCCGCAGAGTTTCGGCCTGCTTGTCGATCCAGTGAAAGACGTAGTTGAGGTAGATCCGATCGAAGGAGCCGCTCGGGAAGGAAGAGAGGTCGTCAGAGCCCGCCACTCGGAACGAAAGACATCCCGCTTCCCTCTTCTCGGCAATGGCGATTCGCTCCGGAGAAGGATCGAGCCCAATCACCCTCCCCTTCGGACCCACGAGCTTCGCCACGTATTCGGCAAGCTTCCCGGTCCCGCATCCTAGATCCAGGACGGAGTCGCCGGCTTCGATCGAAAGCAGCGAGACGAGCTTTTTCCCCTGGATGAACTGCGGGCGGCTCACGGCCTCATATTGGGCGGCGAGTTCCGCGGATTCCCTGGCGGGAGGGGGGGCCGGAACGGCAGTGAGCGCACCCGCGCAACCGAGTGCATACGCGATAGGTAGCCAGCAAGCGAGCGCCTTCATAGAGCAACCTGGACCGGAAGCTCGTGGTGCGCAAAGCAAGTCCGCGGAGGGGATCGTTCCCTTCTGCTTCAAGCGGTGGAGAGGCGTGCAGAGCAAGCGGAAGGTTAGCTCCCGGAACGGCCGGATGGCGGAGGCAGCCCGTCGGCGGATCGTCTTTCCCTCCTCCGTCCGCAGCGTCAGACGTCCGCATTGAGGCTGTCGAACCGCGTATCGAAAGCCGCCGCCTGGATGGGTAGCGGCCTGAACACACAGAGCACGGCGGAGGAGGCGCTATGAGAGAGCCTGTCTCTCCTCTAGCCTTCCAATTTCCATTCACCCGCACGCTGCAATGCGGCATGCATCACATCCGGGGCAAGATCGATTTCACCCGGCCAAGTGACGGCCCCGTGCTCCACATAGACTCGCGCAAACATCTCTGGATCGCGCAGCCTTGCGAACACTCCAGCCTTCGGCGAGGCCACGCGAGCCGATAGGTCCACGGTTCCACTCGTCCCGTCCACGAACCGCACGGCCAAGCGGTAGCCGGGCAAGGGGATCACGTCGCGCACGTCGTCGGGTGCCTCGGCACGAATCGGGGGCACTAGGACAGCGGCGTGATCTTCTTCGGCGGGCGCATTTGCACACATAGCTGCCAGTTCTCCATCAGTTCGTCGCGATGCCCTTCTCCCCACTGCCGGACTAACGACATTGCAGTGCGGGGCAAGCTCCCACTCATGATCTCCAGCGTTGCAATATTGATCTGAGCCCGATGCTCCGCATAGCGTGCATGGAAGTGAGGAGGGGCGTGATCCTCAAAGAACATCTGAATCAAGATGCCATAGAAAACGCTTACTGTCGGCATCGTCACCGTTCTGCGCGCCCGGCGGTCATCCTTTCCCTCTGCTTTGCCAAGGCCGGCTTCGGCGCGCCGCCCAAGCACCGCGCTGCTCCCAGGAAGACGGGCAAGGAGGAGCCAAAGCTCAATAGGCCTTTCCGAAAAGGACCCACTGCTTCCCGGGCTTTCCGGAGAAGGGGCAGGTTCCGGATAGAGGCTCCTGCTCCAAAGGAATGCAGCGGATCGTGACCTTCTGCTCCTCGTGGATCTTCTCCTCCAGGGCCGTATCACCGGCCCAGGGGACCTCGGCGAACCCCCCGTGGATCTCTGGCTTTTCCGAGTCTTCCGGGGTAAAGAACTCGAGGAACTCCTCGCGGGATCCGATCCGCCGTGTATGGCTCTTCTGAAAGGCAAGCGCCCGCTCCCAGAAGCCCTGCTGCATCTCCGCCAGGGTCTGCTCGACGTTGGCGACGAACTGCGGCGCCGACACGGAGAGCCGTTCCCGCGGGGGCCGATCCCGTCGAATGACCGAGAGCGTTCCCGCCGCTACCTCCCGCGGGCCGATTTCGACACGGAGCGGCACTCCCTTCTTCACCCACTCCCAGTTCTTGACTCCTCCAGCGAGCGGCCGAGCATCGATCTCCACGCGGAGAGGCTCCCCAGCATAGCGCTTTTCCGAGAGCTCGATCGCTAGCCGCGCACAGGCTCCTTCGACCGCCGCTCGCTCCTCCTCCTTCCGGATAAGGGGCAAGAGGATGATCTGCGTGGGAGCGACGCGGGGCGGGAGGGCCAGTCCGTTGTCATCCGAGTGGGCCATGATCAGGGTGCCCACCAGCCGGGTGCTCACTCCCCAGCTCGTCGTCCAGGCATGCTCTTGGCGCCCCTCTGGGGAAAGAAAGGTGATGCCGTTGGCACGGGCAAAATTCTGCCCCAAAAAGTGGGAGGTGCCGGCTTGGATCGCCTTTCGATCCTGGACGAGCACTTCGAGGGTCAAGGTCCGCACGGCGCCTGGGAATCGCTCGCGGGGCGTCTTCTCCCCGGCGATCGCCGGGAGGGCGAGCATCTCGCAAAGGAATCCCTCGTAGAGCCGCAGCATGCGGAGCGCTTCTGCCTCGGCCTCTTCGGCACTCTGGTGCGCCGTATGACCCTCCTGCCAGAGGAATTCGCTCGTCCGCAAAAAGAGCCGGGGCCGTAGCTCCCAGCGCACCACGTTGGCCCACTGGTTGATCCGCAAGGGCAGGTCGCGATACGACTGGATCCACCGGGCGAAGGCCGCCCCGATGATCGTCTCGGAAGTGGGGCGCACAACCAGGGGCTCGGCGAGTGGTGCCCCCGGTACCAGACGCCCCTCCTTTGCCTCCAGCCGGTGGTGGGTGACGACAGCGCACTCCTTGGCAAACCCCTCCACATGCTCCGCCTCTTTTTCGAGAAAGCTCAAGGGAATGAAGAGCGGAAAGTAGGCGTTCCGGTGGCCCGCCGCCTTGATCCGGCGATCGAGCTCGCGCTGCATCCGCTCCCAGATCGCATAGCCCCAGGGCTTGATGATCATGCAGCCCCGCACCTCGGAATTTTCCGCCAGGTCCGCCGCAGCGATGACCTGCTGGTACCACTCGGGAAAATCTTCCTGGCGCGTAGGGGCAATCGCTGGCCGTTCCGTCATAGGGTCTCCTTACCTAGCGCACTTCTCTTGCGGAGAACAAGCGCAATGGAAAAGGGGCGCTTTCCCCCTCTTGCCAGAAACCGCCGGCTTCCGGTATGGATATTTCGTGCCCACCCTTGCGATCGACGTCGCCTATGTCGCGGAGCTCGCACGCCTGCGCCTCTCCCCGGAGGAGATCGAAACCTTCGGCGACCAGCTGGAGCAGGTCCTCGCCTATGTGAAGAAGCTGGAGGAGGTCGACGTCCAAGACGTCGCTCTCGTCGGGGAGGAGAGCGGCTTCCAGAATCGCCTGCGCCCCGATCGCCCCCTCCCCGAGCTTACGCAAGGCGAGGCGCTCGAAAATGCGCCACAGCCGGCGGGCGGACTCTTCCTTGTCCCACGGATCCTCGAGTGAGCCTTGCTTTCGCCACGATTCAGGAGTTGCGCCGGAGGCTCCGCGCGAAGGAAGTCCATCCCAGGGAGCTCGTCGAGGCGCTCCTTGATCGCATCTCCTCGGTCGATCCCAAGGTCAAGGCCTATAACTATCTCCACCCCGAACGCGCGCTCGAATCGGCCCAGAAGGCGGATATCTCCCTGCCCTTGGGGGGAGTGCCGATCGCCATCAAGGATCTGATCAACGTCCGGGGAGAGCCCTGCACCTGCGCTTCCCGGATTCTCGAAGGGTACATCGCTCCCTACGATGCCACCGTCATCGAGCGCCTCCGGGCGGCCGGGGCCATCCTCCTGGGTCGGACCAACATGGATGAGTTCGCGATGGGCTCCTCCACGGAAAATTCGGCATGGGGCGTGACGCGCAACCCCTGGGATCTTTCGCGCGTTCCGGGAGGAAGCAGCGGAGGCTCGGCGGCCGCCGTGGCGGCTCACGAAGCGATCGCGGCTCTGGGAAGCGACACGGGAGGATCGATTCGGCAGCCCGCCTCCTTCTGCGGCTGCGTCGGCCTCAAGCCCACCTACGGCAGGGTCTCCCGCTACGGATTGACCGCCTTTGCTTCGAGCCTGGATCAAATCGGGCCGCTGACCAAGACGGTCGCCGACGCAGCCCTGGTCCTGGAAAGCATCGCCGGGGTCGATCCACGGGACAATACCTGCGACCCGACGCCAGCCCCTTCCTTTTCGGCCAAGCTCGGAGAAGAGATCCGAGGGATGACGCTCGGAATCCCGAAGGAGTATTTCGTGAGCGGCATCGATCCGGAGGTGGAGGATGCGACCAGGCAGGCGATCTCCCATCTGGAAGGACTCGGGGCGACCCTCCGGGAGATTTCTCTTCCCCACACCGCCTACTCGATCGCCTCCTATTACCTCGTCGCTACGGCGGAGGCATCGGCCAATCTCGCCCGGTTCGATGGCATGCGCTATGGCAGGCGCGCCAAGGAGTGCGACGATCTCCTCGAAACCTACGGGCGGACGCGCGACGAAGGCTTCGGCCGGGAGGTCAAGCGCCGGATCCTGCTGGGCACCTACGCGCTGAGCTCCGGCTACTACGACGCCTACTACCTCCGGGCGCAGAAGGTACGGATGCGGATCCGGGAGGATTTTCTCGCGGCGTTTCGCGACTGCCAGGCGATCGTGACTCCGACCTCCCCGACGCCGGCCTTCCGCCTCGGCGAGCGGGCCGAAGACCCGCTCCAGATGTACCTGGCAGACATATTTACGATTGCGGTCAACCTCGCGGGGCTCTGCGCGATCTCGCTCCCCTGCGGCTTCACGCGGTCAGGACTTCCCATTGGCCTCCAGATCATCGGTCCGATGCGGCAGGAGGAGACGATTCTCCAGGTCGGATATGCCTACGAGCAGAGCACCGACTGGCACACCCTCCGACCGTCCCTGAGCTAGAGGATGCCTGCCATGACCTACGAAGCGATCATTGGTCTTGAGGTTCATGTTCAGCTGAAGACCCAGACCAAGCTCTTTTGCGGATGCCGGAACGAGTTCGGGGCGGAGCCGAACAGCCATCTCTGCCCGATCTGCCTGGGCCTTCCCGGCGCGCTCCCCGTCGCCAACGAGGAAGCCGTGATCTTGACGATCCTCACTGGCCTCATGCTCGGATCGACGATTCCTCCGCGCGCCAAGTTCGACCGGAAGAACTACTTCTATCCGGACATGCCGAAGAACTATCAGATCTCACAGTACGACCAGCCGCTCTGCCTGGGAGGAGGGGTGATCCTCCCCGCACTCTCCTTCCCCAAGGATGCGCAAAAGGAGGCGCAGGCGCTCGCCAACAAGAAGGTTCGGCTCGTGCGGATTCATTTGGAGGAGGATGTGGGGAAGTCGTTCCATCTGGAGAGATGCAGCGGGATCGACTTCAACCGGGCGGGAACGCCGCTCATGGAGATCGTCACGGAAGCCGACCTGACCACCCCGGAAGAAGCCTTTGCCCTCCTCACCACCCTCCGTGAAATCCTTCGCTACGGGAAGGTGAGCGACGTCGATATGGAGAAGGGGCAGCTCCGCTGCGATGTCAACATCAGCGTGCGGCCGGTCGGAACCGAGGCCTTCGGCACCAAGCGGGAGATCAAGAACCTCAATAGCATCAGTGCCGTCCGGCGGGCGCTCAAGCATGAGATCCAGGCCCAGATCGAGCTCGTCTCCTCCGGAGGGAGGGTGGTCCAGCAGACGATGCGGTGGGATGATGCGCGCGGGGAGACGATTCCCATGCGCACCAAGGAGCAGGCCCACGATTACCGCTATTTTCCCGACCCCGACCTGCTTCCGATCCAGACCCAGGGTCACCTGCGCGGAGAGGCCGAGCGGCGCCTGCCGGAGCTCCCGGAACGGAAGAAGAGCCGCCTCTGCCAGACCTACGGCCTCTCGGAGTACCAGGCGAGCGTGCTCGCCGCCGACCTTCCTCTGGCCGACTACTTCGAGCAGGCGGCCCGCTCGACCCGCAATCCGGTCGCCTTGGCCAACCTCACCCTCAACGACTATCTGGCTCTCCGCCCGGAGACCCCGGGACCAGCTTCCGTTCCCCCGGAG
Source organism: Methylacidimicrobium sp. B4 (assembly GCF_017310545.1). NCBI lineage: Bacteria > Pseudomonadati > Verrucomicrobiota > Methylacidimicrobium > Methylacidimicrobium sp. B4. Next base: position 2,175,098 of record NZ_CP066203.1, on the reverse strand, counting down.
TACTTGGGCGAGCTGGCGGATCTTGTCTCCGAGGGGCAGATCAACTCCCGGCAGGGACGGGAGGTGCTGGCGATCTTGCTCCAAACGCACAGGCCGCCCAGGGAGATCGCCCGGGAGCGAGGCCTGACCCAGATTTCGGACGCGCAGGCGCTCGACGCCTTCTGCCGAGAGGCCATTTCCGCCAATCCGAAGAGCGTCGCCGACTACAAGGCCGGAAAGGCGGCCGCCATCAACGCGCTCAAGGGCTTTGTCATGAAAAAGACCCGCGGGCAAGCCAACCCCCAGCGGATTCACGAGCTCCTCGAATCGCTGCTCCGCGAGCCGTAATCCCCGGTCGGCGCTGGCCGGATCGATTTTCGCCTTGTGGTCGCGTAAAGGATTCCGTACAAGCAGGGCCATGTCGGCTCCTTTGCCGACCGATGCGATGTCCCTGCTCTCCAAGGTTCGTTCGGGTTGCTCCGCGCCCGCGTTCGGCGCTGGGCGACAGATCCGTCTACCCGGCAGGGACCTGTTGAGATGACGCTGCTCATTGCCCTTGGCTGCTCGGCAGCGCTCCTGCTGATCAGCGTAGCCTCTGTCTTGGGGCGCCGTGTCCTGGGGAGAAGTACGCTCGTCTACGCCGCTACGTTAGCCGTGAGCCTCCTCTCCCTGGCCTGCGGGATCGAAGCCCTCCTCGCTTCCTCCAGCGGCTCGCCGACCCTCTCCCTTCCCCTGGGGATCCCCTGGTTCCGCACGCATTTCCGGTTGGATGCCCTCTCCTCCCTGTTCCTGGCGATCGTCAGCTGGGGCGGAGCCTCGAGCTCCCTCTTCGCCCTCGGCTATGGTCGCCACGAATCCTCTCCGGAGCGCATCCTTCCCTTTTTTCCTCTTTTTCTCGCGGGAATGATCTGGGTGGTTCTCGCGGATGACGCCTATGTCTTCTTGTTCGGATGGGAGATCATGTCGCTGGCCTCTTGGGCGCTCGTGGTCTCCCATCACCGAGAGGAGGAGAACATCCGGGCGGGACACCTCTATCTGACGATGGCGGCCATGGGCGCCTTTACGCTCCTCCTCGCCTTCGGCCTGCTGGCGAACGCGGGTGGGGGCTACCTCTTTTCCTCGATTCGCGCAAGCGCCCTCTCTCCGCGCCTGGCGGGAGCCGTCCTTCTCCTGACAACGATCGGTGCGGGCTCCAAGGCCGGCCTCTTTCCCCTCCATGCCTGGCTCCCGCTGGCCCACCCTGCGGCTCCCAGCCACGTCTCGGCGCTCATGAGCGGTGTCATGACCAAGGTTGCGATCTATGGCTTCGTCCGGATCGTCTTCGACCTTCTCGGACCTCCTTCCTGGGAAGGCAGTCTCCCCCTCCTCTTCCTGGGCGGGGTGACGGCCGTCCTGGGAGTGCTTTATGCCCTGATGCAGCACGACCTCAAGCGGCTGCTCGCCTACCACACCGTGGAAAACATCGGAATCATCTTCATCGGCCTCGGGCTGGCGCTCGCCTTCTCGGCGAACCGGATTCCCTGGGCGGCCGCTCTTTCCCTGACGGCTGCCCTCTTCCACACGCTCAACCACTCCTTGTTCAAGAGCCTTCTCTTCCTCGGCTCCGGCTCGGTGCTCGAAGCCACCGGAGAACGCGAGATGGACAAGCTGGGAGGATTGATCCATCGGATGCCCGGCACGGCGGTCGCCTTCCTGCTCGGCTCCGTCGCAATCTCGGGCCTTCCCCCCCTCAATGGTTTCGCCTCCGAATGGCTCACCTTCCAGGCGATCCTGGTCAGCCCCAATCTCCCCCAGTGGGCGCTCAAATTCCTGATCGTCGCGGTCGGGGCGCTCCTGGCCTTATCGGCGGCTCTCGCAGCCGCTTGCTTCGTCAAGGCCTTCGGAGTGAGTTTCCTGGGACGCCCCAGAACTGCGGCCGCCGCGGAAGCGAGGGAGACCGATCGCTGGTCGCTCTCCGCCCTCTTCGCCAACGCGTGCCTCTGCCTGCTGGCCGGTTTGTTCCCCGGCCAGGTCGTCAACGCCCTTGGGCCGGTGGTCCAGCAGCTGGCAGGCCAAGCGCTCCCGCGGCAGAGCCTTCCCTTTTGGGAGCCGATGATCCCGATCGCGCAGAATCGCAGCTCCTACGACGCCTTCCTCTTGTTCGTCCTGATTGCCTTCGCCGGCTTGACGATCGCGGGGCTGGTCCGCGCAATCGGGTTCCGTCCGATTCGGCGCTCGCCCGCCTGGGATTGCGGCTATCCCGATCCCAGCCCGGCCACGCAGTACACGAGCCCGAGCCTTGCGCAACCCATCCGTCGCGTCTATGCCACGAGCCTCTTCGGCGCCCGGGAAGCGGTCGAATCGTCCCCGCCGGGAGATCCCCGCCCGGCCCGAATCTCCGTAAGGATGCGGGACCCCGCGTGGGAGGGACTCTACCTGCCCGTCGCGAGGCTCGTCTCCTTTCTCGCGGACAAGCTCAATCCCATGCAGTTCCTCACCATCCGCCGGTATCTTCTCCTGGTCTTCCTCCTTCTGGTCTTCCTGCTGCTTCTGCTGAGCTTATGGATCTAGTCCGCCCCTCTCTGGTACAAGCCGCTCAGATGGTCCTGGTGCTTCTCGTGGCCCCGGGCCTCACCGGCTTGGTCCGCAAGCTGAAGGCGCGCTTGCTCGGCCGCCAAGGCCCCTCGATCATCCAGCCCTATCGCGATCTCTGGCGGCTCTTCCGCAAGAGCCCCGTCCTGGCAGAGAACGCCTCCTGGCTCTTCCGCATCGTTCCCTATCTCGTCTTCGCCTTTATCTGGCTCGCCACCGCTCTGGTTCCCACCTTCGGCCTGGGTCTCCCGTTCGGCCCTTGGGCCGATCTCATCGCCATCACCGCCATGATCGGCACCGCCCGATTCTTCCTGGCACTTTCGGCGCTGGACGCGGGGACAAGCTTTGGTGGCATCGGGGCGAGCCGGGAGGTGATGATCGCCTCCCTCGCCGAGCCCGCCATGCTCCTGGTGGTCTTTACCTTGGCGCTGGTCGCGGGCTCGACGGAGCTCTCCGCGATCACAGCTTTCCTGCTTTCCCCCTCGGCGGGCCTGCGGGTCTCGATGGCGCTCGCCCTCGCCGCCCTTCTGCTGATCGCCTTGGCCGAAAACAGCCGGCTCCCGATCGACAATCCGGCAACGCACCTCGAGCTCACCATGGTGCATGAAGCCATGATCCTCGAATACTCGGGCCGTCACCTGGCTCTGCTCGAGTGGGCCGCCTCGCTCAAGCTGCTGCTCTATTTTTCGCTGATCGGCACGATCTTCGTCCCGTGGGGATTGGCCAAGCCGGGCGCATCCTTGACCGCCTATCTGGCTGGCGGATCGTTCTACCTGCTCAAGATGGGGACGGGAGCCATCGCGCTGGCGGTCTTCGAGACCGGGCTCGCCAAGATGCGTCTCTTCCGCATCCCCGATTTTCTCGGGGCGGCTCTCATGCTGGGGCTGCTCGCCACCCTTCTCCGCTTCGTATCCGGCAGCTTATAAGCGGCATGGCGCACTACTCCTTCTTATGAACACGATCGGCTTCGACGTCGCTCATTTGCTCTCCGGGAGCCTCGTCCTGGTCAGCTTCATCCTCCTCTATCAAGACCGCGTGTTTGCCCTCCTCCACATGTTCACCTTTCACGCCCTGGTCCTTTCTCTTTCGGTCGCCTGGCAGGCGTTCGTGCAGGATGCCCCCCACCTCTATATCACGGCGGCGATCGCCTTGATCTTCAAAGCGCTCCTGATCCCGATCGTGTTGCGGCGGATCGTGGTTCAGCTCCGGATTCACCAGGTCTTGGAAACCGTCGGCGGGATCGGCCCCACCATGCTGGCCGGGATGGCTCTGGTCGCTCTTTCCCTGGTGGTCACCCTGCGCACCACCCACGCGGGCGACCGCCTCTCCCGGGAGGATCTCGCCTTCGCGCTGGCGGTCATTCTTCTGGGCATGCTGATGATCGTCACCCGGCGCAACGCCATCAGTCAGATCATCGGCTTCATGTCCTTGGAAAACGGGCTGATCCTGGCCGCTGCGGGAGCCAAGGGGATGCCGCTCGTCGTGGAAATCAGCGTGGCGTTTGCGGTGCTCATCGCCTTCATTGTCATCGGCATTTTCCTTTTTCGTATCCGAGAGCGCTTCGACACGGTCGACACCCTGGTGGTCGAGCGATTCCGTGGAGAGAGACGATGAGCCACATTCCCTTCAGCCCGCCCATCTGGGCGCTTCTGGTTCCCGCGGCAGCCGCCCTGCTTCTGGCGTTCGTGCGAGACTGGCGTCGCGCGGCGCAGATCAACGTCGCGGCGAGCTTCCTCTCCTTCGGCTTGGCGCTCGGTCTTTTCACCATCCCGCGGGAAGCGCCGGGCCGATATCTCCTGGTCGACGATCTCAACACGGTCTTCCTCGTCCTCAACGCCTTCGTCGGCTTTACCACGAGCCTCTTCAGCGCGGGATATATTTCGCACGAGGTCGAATCCGGCAGGCTCACTCCGCGACTCCTCCGCTTCTACCATGCCATGTACCAGGTTCTCCTCTTCGGAATGACGCTTGCCCTCTTTGCCAACAATATCGGGCTTCTCTGGGTCGCCGTGGAGATGGCCACCGTTACCACCGTGCTGATGGTTGGGATCTACCGGACGCCCGAGGCGATCGAAGCCTCTTGGAAGTATATGATGCTCAGCAGCGTGGCGATTGCACTGGCACTTTTCGGGACGACGCTCACCTATGTGGCGGCCCGCCAGGCGCTTGGGGAAGGGACCGAGGCGATGCGCTGGAGCTCGCTCTTCCAGCATGCGGCGGAGCTCGACCCTTCGCTGCTCAATCTCGCCTTTCTTTTCGTGCTCCTGGGCTATGGAACGAAGGTCGGGCTCGTTCCGCTTCACGCATGGCTTCCCGACGCGCATGCCGAAGGGCCGACCCCCATTTCGGCCGTGCTTTCTGGCCTCCTGCTCAACGTCGCTCTTTACACCGTGATCCGATTCAAGATCCTCCTCGCGGGCAACGCCCATGTCCTCTCTCCGGGACCCCTCCTGATCGCCATGGGCCTGGCCTCCGTCCTTTTCGCGGCCTTCATGTTCTACCGGCGCCGCGACATCAAGAGGCTCTTCGGCTATTCTTCAATCGAGCATATGGGCATCATCACCTTTGCCTTTGGGCTCGGAAATCCGCTCGCCAACTTCGCTGGATTGCTCCACATGGCCCTCCACAGCCTGACCAAGTCGGGGATCTTCTTCATGGTGGGCTACATCTCGCAGGCGAAGGGGACCCAGAAGATCGCGGACATCCGGGGCCTGACCGAAAGCCATCCCTTTCTCGGGTGGGGACTGCTCGCCGGAACGGTGGCAATCGTCGGCATGCCCCCGTTCGGGATCTTCTTGAGCGAATTCCTCATCGTGAGCAGTGGCTTTTCCACCCATCCGTGGGTGATCCTCCTCTTCCTTCTTGGCCTTCTGGTCGCCTTCGCCGGGCTCCTGCTCCGGATCTCCGGGATGGCCTTCGGCCGTCCGACCGGCCGCATCGAGCCCGTCCACGTCACCCCGTTGCCGTTCTGGATCCACATGCTGCTCGTGCTTGCCGCGGGGATCTTCCTCCCGGCGGTCGTCGTCACCTGCTTTCGTCAAACGGCCCAGCTTCTTCGCTAGCTCCTCCCCCGACCATGCCCGACTCCTCCCAGGCCGACTTCCCCGCTGCTCCCCAAGCTTCTTCGTCAGGAAGGGATCTCCCTCCTTCCCTCGCCGAGCTGCTGCCACAAGGCACTCCCGTCCTCTGCCATCGACCCTGGCCGCAGGCCATCGTCGATCCTCTCCTCTGGCAGAGGGCAGGCGAACGGCTCGGTCGCGGCGGCTCCTCGCTCCTCGCCCTTTGGGGGGAGCCGGGCAGCGTCCATCTCGCCTTTTGGGAAGCATCCGAAGGACGAGCCGGGGTCATGACCCTGCGCTGCCCGAACGGGACCTTCCCCTCCGTCGGCCACCTTCACCCGCCCGCGCTGCGCTTGGAAAGAGCGATCCGGGATCTCTTCGGACTCCGGCCGGAAGGGAGCGCCGATCCAAGGCCCTGGCTCGATCACGGAGCCTGGAAGCTCCGCTTTCCCTTGGGCAAGTCCGTTCCCGCCATCGGGCCATCCCCCTACGCCTTTCTTCCTGCGGAAGGCGAGGAACTCCATCAGGTTCCCGTCGGGCCGGTCCACGCAGGGATCATCGAGCCGGGCCACTTCCGGTTCACGGCGGCGGGAGAAACCGTCGTCCGCCTTGAGGAGCGTCTGGGCTATGTCCATCGAGGAGTCGAGGGGTTGCTGGTCGGAGCGGAGCTGGAGCACGCGGCCAAGCTGGCTGCGCGCGTCTCCGGGGATACGACGGCGGCCTACTCCGCTGCGTTCGCCCGGGCGGTGGAAGCTGCGATTGGCAGGGAGGCCCCACCTTCGGCCGACTGGCTGCGCGCTCTCTGCGTCGAGACCGAGCGGGTGGCGAACCACCTCGGGGACGTGGGAGCCATCTGCAATGACGCCGCCTTTGCCCGCATGCAGGCTTTCTGCTCGATCCTCCGGGAGAGGCTCTTGCGCGCAGCCGACGCCTGCTTCGGCCATCGGTTGATGATGGATCAGATTGTCCCCGGCGGGGTGCGCACCGTGCCGCCCTTGGGTGCTCTCCGGCGGCTGCGTGATCTCTCCGGGGAGATCGCACGCGCGCTTCCGGAGATCCAGGAGGTCTATGAGTCGACCCCCTCGCTCCAGGATCGCGTCGTCGGCACCGGGGTGCTTTCCCGAGAGCTGGCAAGCCAGTATGGGTGCGGAGGAGTGATCGGGCGCGCGTCCGGGCGGCTCTTCGATGCGCGGCGAGATCTCCCCTACTCTCCCTATCCGAGCCTCCGCTTTTCGATCCCCGTCCGAGAAGAAGGAGATGTCGATGCCCGTGTTTCGGTTCGAATCCGCGAGATCGAGCAGAGCCTTGGCCTGATCCAGCAGATCGTCGACGGACTCCCCGAAGGACCCGCCTTTGCTCCCCTGCCCCAGAAGAACCTCCCTCCCGGCGAAGGGGTCGCTCTGGTGGAAGGATTTCGCGGGGAGATCTTCGCCTGGGTCCGCCTCGACGAGCGGGGGCGGGTCGAGCGTTGTCATCTTCGGGATCCCTCTTGGTTTCAGTGGCCTCTGCTCGAAGCGGCAATCTACGGAAACATCATCGCCGACTTCCCGCTCTGCAATAAGTCCTTTAACTGCTCCTACGCCGGCCATGACCTCTGACTCTCGCCCTCCTGCATCGCGCCCCCGCCGACCTTCCCTTTTCGGCTTGATCCGCTCGGGTCTCCCCGAGCCCCCTCCACCCGTGGACGACAAGCTTCTTCAAGAGCTCGCGCGCCAGGTGGAAGAAGGGGCAAAGCGGCGTCTCGGGCGGAGCCTCGCGCTTCGTCTCGTCGATGCGGGCTCGTGCAATGGGTGCGAGCTCGAGCTTCATGCGCTCCAAAATCCCTTTTATGACCTCGAGCGCTTCGGGCTTCGCTTTGTGGCCTCCCCCCGGCATGCCGACGTCCTGCTCGTGACCGGCCCGGTGACGCGCAACATGCGGGAAGCGCTCGAGCGGACCTGCAACGCCATCCCGGATCCCAAGTGGGTGGTGGCGGTGGGGGATTGTGCGGCCACGGGCGGTCTGTTTTCAGGGGGCTATGCCTGCATCGGCCCGGCGGAGGCGGTCGTCCCCGTCGACTTGGCGATTCCCGGCTGTCCACCCCGGCCGCAGCAGCTTCTGGCGGGCCTCCTCGCGCTCCTGGAAAGCAGCGAGAAGCCGGGTCGGCGGTAAGCGAGCCACGGTGGATGAAGGGGTTGCCAACAGTTGACTAATCAATAGACATAACTCACGTTGCATGGCATTCTTTTCCCATGAAGCTGAGCGTCTGGGCAAGGCGGCAGGGGATTGGCTCCAAGACGGCTTGGCGGATGGGGAAGGACGGGAAGATGCCGGTGGCGGTCGAGCAGCTGCCGATTGGGACGGTGATCGCGCATGCAGAGGAGAGGCAGCCCGGCGGAGTTGCCCTCCACGCGCGCGTCTCCAGCGCCGACCAGAAGGCCGATCTCGATCGGCAGCTGGCGCGGCTGACGGAGTGGGCGCTTGCCCAGCGGTTGCCGATCGTCGATGCGGTCAAGGAGGTTGGCTCTGGGATGAACGGCCATCGCAAGGGGCTCTTGCGGCTCTTGCGGGATCCGAAGGTCGGCGTCATTCCGGTCGAGCATCGGGACCGGTTGATGCGGGCGAAAAAGGCGCTCGAGGCTCTCCATGAGTGATCGTCCGGTCTTCACCTACCAGACGCGCTTGAGGCTGGCGCCAGAGCAGGTCGCGGCTCTGGACGGCTATGCGGATCTCTACGGGCAAGCCGAGCGGACACTCTTTGCCAGGATGCGGGTGGGGATTCCGATGGGCGATCTCAAGTGCGAGTTCCTGCGGCGCTTTGGGATCACCGCCCGGCAGTTCAACGCGATTCGCGTGGGCCTCAAGGGCAAGATCGCCTCGATCCGGGAGCGGCTTCCGGAGTGGATCGCCGAGGCCGAGTCCCGCATCCAGAGAGCCGAAAGGGTCATCGGCATCCTCTCGGCGAGGGAGCCAGGCTCGGAGAAGCTTCATCAGAAGAAGCGGCGGCTTGGGAACCTTCGCGCCAGGCTCGCGGCACGGATCGCCGACCGGGACTCGGGTCGCGTCCGCCTCTGCTTCGGCTCCCGCCGCCTCTTCCGCAAGCAGTTTGCCCTCGAGGAGAACGGTTATGCCAGCCATGCGGAGTGGAAAAAGGATTGGCAGGCGGCGCGGAGCGGCCAGTTCTTCGTGATCGGCTCGAAGGACGAGACCGCGGGCAACCAGTCCTGCCGGGCTTCGGTCGAGGACGACGGCAGCCTGACCCTGCGTCTGCGTCTTCCCGATGCGCTGGCCTCGGATGGCAAGCTTCTGGTCATTCCCGGCGTGCGCTTCGCCTATGGCCAGGAGGAGATCCTTCAGGCGCTTGCCGCGAGCCGGGTTGTCTTCTCGCAGACCAAGGGCGGCAAGCCTGTCCGGAAGCGGGAGGGAGTGGCGGTAAGCTACCGCTTTTTAAGGGATCGGAAGGGCTGGCGGGTCTTCGCGAGCGTCGAGGCCAGGCCGGTTCCCATTGCGACGAGCCGTCTGGCGGGAGCGCTTGGGATCGACATCAACCACGACCATCTGGCCGTGGCGGAGACCGACCGGTTCGGCAACCTGCGGCGGGCCCTTCGGGTGGATCTCAACCTCTACGGCAAGACCGAAGATCAAGCCAAGGCGATCATCGGCGACGCGGCGAGGATGATTGTGGAGATGGCACGGGAGCGTGGTCTTCCCCTGGTCCTTGAGCGGCTGGATCTCAAGAAAAGGAGGGCTGAGCTTGAGGTGGCGAGTCCATCCGCCGCCAGGAAGATCTCGTCGTTTTGCTACTCCAAGACCATCGCCATGCTCAAGGCGGCCTGTTTTCGAGCCGGAGTCGAGGGGATCGAAGTCGATCCGGCCTATACTTCCGTGATCGGCGCGGTGAATCACGCGCGTCGTCACGGCATCGGTTCTCACCAGGGCGCGGCCTATGCCGTGGCCAGGAGAGGCTTGGGCCTCTCCGAGCGTCCGACCGTGCGGGAGGCCATTGCGCCAGCCCGCAATGGCGGCCACCTCACCTTTGCCCTACCCGTGAGGAATCGGGCGAAGCATGTGTGGTCGTTCTGGTCGGAGGTTCGGAGGAGGCTCAAAGCGGCGCATGCAGCGCATGCCCGGTCGGGAGGCTTGCGAGAGCCGCCCGCGCCTTTGCTCCCGGAAACGCGGGCATTGAGCGCAACCTGGGCATTGCCGGCGGAATCCCGGCACGCGAACCGTCGGCAGAACTGTTCGGCCGACGTCATCGACCACCTTCCCTGGTAGGGGAATGGTTGTCTATGGTTTTAGGAACGGTGCGGAGCCGGTGAAAAAGAAAAAGCTTGGCGTAAGGACCGCTGACGGCAATCTTGACCCTCTTGGCAGGAATATGACCCTTCGGTGGAATCGCTGAAAGCACTGCTCTTCGACGGTCAGGGAGCCCAGGAGGTCGGCATGGGGAAAGACCTCTACGAGGCCGATCCCCACGTACGCCACCTCTACGAGGAGGCGGAGCGTCTCCTCGGGATCCCGCTTCGTTCCGTGAGCTTTTCCGGTCCCGCCGAAGCGCTGACGGAGACGGTTATCGCGCAGCCCGCCCTCTTCGTGCACGGGTTTGCCCTCTTCACCCTGCTGCAAAACCGCCTTCCGGCCTTCCGCTTTTCCGCGGTCGCTGGCCTCTCCCTGGGCGAGCTGACGGCTCATGCCGCAGCCGGGACCTTTTCCTATTCCGATGGGCTCCGCCTGGTCAAAGAGCGAGCGTTGGCCATCCAGAGGGCGGCTGAGGAATCTCCCGGCTCGATGGTCGCGCTGGTCGGCGCGGACCGGAAGGTTGCCGACGCGATCGCCCGTGAAGCCCAGGTCGACGTCGCCAACTACAATGCGCCCGGTCAGATCGTTCTCTCTGGATCCCGTCGGGGGCTCGCCCTCGTTCCCGAATTGGCCAGCAGGCGGGGCGTGCGCAAGGTGATCCCGCTGGAGGTTTCCGGAGCCTTTCACTCGCGGCTCATGCGCAAGGCGGCCGAGGAGCTGCAAGCCTTTCTCGAAGATTTTCCCCTGGAAATCCCACGCGTCCCGGTCTATTCGAATTTCCTGGGGCGACCCGTTCGGGAACCGGCGGAGATTCGCCGAAGCCTGGCCGCCCAAATAGAGGGCTCCGTTCAGTGGGAGGATTGCATGCGGGGGATGCTCGATTGCGGCGTCCGGCAGTTCGTCGAGCTGGGCCCCCGTCCGGTCCTCCTCGGCTTGCTGCGCCGGATCGAGCCCCGGGCAGCCGGAATCGCCCTCGCTACGCTCGAGGATCTCCAATCACATGAGCACGAACTCGTTGAGGGATAAGGTCGCCGTGGTGACCGGCGCCAGCCGGGGCATCGGCAGGGCGATCGCCCTTCGCCTGGCGCAATTGGGGGCGGACGTCGCCTGCGTCAGTCGAAGGGCGTCGGATGCCGAAGCCACCGCGGCAGAGATCGTCGGTCTCGGAGGAAAGGCCAAGGGTTATGCCACCGATGTCCGCCTCAAGCAGGAGGTCGACCAGGCGAGCGAAAGCATCCTTCGCGATTTCGGTCGGGTCGATCTCCTCATCAACAATGCGGGAGTTACCCGGGATGGCCTTGCGGTCCGCATGTCCGACGAAGACTGGGATCTGGTGCTCGACACGAACCTCAAGGGTGCCTTCTTGTGGATCCGCGCCTTGAGCCGCCACTTTCTCGAACGGCGCTCTGGGAAAATCGTAAATATATCATCCGTATCGGGGCTGATGGGAAATCCGGGACAAGCCAACTACTCTTCCTCCAAGGCGGGCCTGATCGGCTTGACCAAGTCGATCGCGCGCGAGCTCGCTTCCCGCGGCGTGACCGCCAACGCCGTCTGCCCCGGCTTTATCGAGACCGACATGACGAAGAAGCTGCCCGAGAAGGTACGCGCCCAGCTGCTCGAAGAGATTCCCCTTCGACGTTTTGGTCAACCCGAGGAGGTGGCCGGGCTCGTCGCCTTTCTCTGCGGGCCCGACTCCAATTACATCACCGGCCAGATTTTCGTCGTGGATGGCGGCCTTCTGGCTTGACCCGGTTCCCGGAAATAGCGACGAGAGAGGGGCACGCCATGACCGCAAACATTGTAACGGCTAGCGTTTCTCTCGATTGCCCTCGGGAGAGGACGTGGGATGAGAGAATGGGGCTTTTCCAGGCTTTCGGTGACTTTTTGGTTGCCAAATCCGGATTCCGTTTCTAACTAGCCTCGAACTCGAAGGAGACTGGATTTTATGGCAGAGAAAAAATCGATCGAAGAACGCGTAAAGGAAATGATCGTGGAACAGCTCGGGGTCAACCCGGAGCAAGTGACCCCCAAGGCCAAGTTTATCGAGGACCTCGGGGCCGACTCCCTGGATACGGTCGAGCTGGTCATGGCGTTTGAAGAAGAGTTCAACGTGGAAGTTCCGGACGAAGAGGCGGAAAAGCTGCAGACGGTCGGCGACGTCATTCGATACATTGAAGAGCACGTAGAGGAAGAAAGCTAAGGCCGTGATTCTTCCTCGCTCGATTGCCTTTCTCTCGGGGGAGCTCCAATCCCCTCCTTTCGCATGACACGACGGGTCGTGGTAACCGGGTTCGGGGCAGTCACCCCGAACGGCAATGACGCAGGCGCTCTTTGGGAGAGTGTACGCAACGGACGGAGCGGAATTGGCCGCGTCACTGCTTTTGACACGACAGGGTACGATTGCCTCATTGCGGGTGAGGTTCGGGGCATCGATCTCAGCGAGGCCTTCCGAAACCCCAAGGAAGCTCGGCGGGCCGACCGGTTCTCCCAGCTGGCGATGACCGCCGCGAAAGAGGCGGTGCACCATTCGGGCCTGCTCACCGCGAAGGAGGATCCCTCCCGGATCGGGGTGATCGTCGGCTCGGGCATCGGGGGCCTGAAGACCCTCGAGGACCAGCATACGGTGCTCCTGCACAAGGGACCCAGGCGGACTTCTCCGCTGATGATCCCGATGATGATCACCAACATTGCCTCGGGGATGATCGCGATCGAATTTGGCTATCAGGGACCCAATTTTTGCGTGGTGACCGCCTGCGCGACGGCGGCGCATTGCATCGGAGAGGCTTGGCGCCTGATCCGCGATCACGAAGCCGAAGTCATCCTCGCCGGGGGCAGCGAAGCCGCGGTCGTCCCTCTGGGACTGTCGGGCTTCGGCAATATGAAGGCTTTGAGCCTGCGCAACGATGAGCCGCACCGGGCCTCCCGACCCTTCGACCGGGATCGGGACGGCTTCGTCTTGAGCGAAGGAGCGGGAATCGTGGTGCTCGAGGAGCTCGAGCATGCCAAGAAGCGGGGAGCCCCCATCCTGGGTGAGATCATCGGCTATGGCCTCTCCGCGGACGCCTCCCACATCACCGCCCCGGATCCTAACGGCCGATGTGCGGCGCGCGCCATGGTCTCGGCCCTCAAGCGGGCGGGAAAGAACCCTGAGGAGATCGACTACATCAACGCCCATGCGACCTCGACGCAGCAAGGCGACGTCTGCGAAGCCCTCGCCATCCAGAGCGTCTTTGGCCCGCACACCAAGAAGGTGCCCGTCAGCGCCACCAAGTCGATGACCGGCCACTGCCTGGGAGCTGCGGGAGCCGTCGAGCTCATCCTCTGCCTGCAAGCGTTGGAGGCCCAGCTCATTCCGCCCACAATCAACCTCGACAATCCCGACCCGGCGTGCGATCTTCACCACGTCCCCTATCAGGCGAGAGAAAGCAAGTTGCGGGTGGCCATGAGCAACTCCTTCGGGTTCGGCGGGCACAATGCATCCCTGGTAGTGGCGAAGTTCGCATAGAAAGAAGAGATCGTTACGATGAAGGCAAACATTCACCCCGAGTATGCGGAGACCACGATCACCTGCGCCTGCGGGGCGGTCTACCACACCCGCTCCACCAAGAATCGGCTTCGGTTGGGAATCTGCTCGTCTTGCCATCCCCTCTTTACCGGGCAGCAGAAGCTGATCGACACGGCGGGACGGGTGGAAAAGTTCATGCGCCGCTTTGGAAACAAGATGCCGGATCTGGCTGCAGCCGGTTCCAAGGCGCTGAAGAAGGCCAAGAAATAGCGATCGCCTGCCTTCGCACGACCGCCCTTGCTTCGGGCCGGTTGCGGATGCTCGGGCTCCTGTTTCATCGGGCTTCCTTCTCTCTATGGACCTGAGCGGCTACGTCTCTCGTCTTCGCGAGCGCTATGAAGAGCTCGAGGAGATCCTCTCCCGCGGGGAGATCTATGCCCAGCCGGCGCGAGCCGCCGAGCTCACCCGGGAGCATGCTCGCTTGAAGGAGGCGTTCGGGCATCACGGGCTTTGGCTCTCCGCGCAAGAAAAGGTCGGATCGCTCGAAGCCTTGCTCCAAGAGGCGGAGGATCCCGAGCTGCAGCGCTTGGCCGAAGAGGAGCTCGCTCAGGCGCGCCTGGAGGCGCAGGCGGCGCATCGCCAGCTGTTGTTGGCCCTTTTGCCGGGAGACGAGAACGAGTCCCGGAATACCATGCTCGAAATTCGAGCGGGTACTGGCGGAGAGGAGGCCGCTCTTTTCGCGGCGGACCTTTACCGTATGTATAGCCGCTATGCGGAGAAGCGCGGGTGGCGGCTCAACCCCATGAGCCTCGCCCCCAGCGACCTGGGGGGATTAAAAGAGATCATCGTGGAGATTGCGGGGGAAGGCGTCTACCGCCAGCTCCGCTTTGAGAGCGGAGTCCACCGGGTGCAGCGGGTGCCTGCGACGGAGTCGCAGGGACGGGTCCATACCTCGACGGCGACGGTGGCCGTCCTGCCGGAGGCAGGGGAGGTCGACGTCGTCCTCAAGCCAGAAGACCTTCGCATCGAGGTCTGTCGCGCGGGAGGGCCCGGAGGGCAGGGCGTAAACACGACCGACTCGGCTGTCCAAGTCCTCCACATCCCTACCGGGCTCATCGTCCGCTGCCAAGAGGGACGGTCCCAAATCAAGAATCGAGAAAAGGCGATCACGATTCTGCGGACCCGGCTTCTGGCGCAAAAGCAGCAGGAAGAAAGGGCCAGGCTCTCTTCCGAACGACGCAGCCTCATCGGCAGCGGGGACCGGCACGAGAAGATTCGCACCTATAACTTTCCGCAAGACCGAGTCACCGATCACCGGATCCCGGTTACCTTCCATGGCCTGGCTTCCGTTCTGGATGGAAACATCGAGCCGCTGCTCGAGGTCCTGGCGGAAAGAGAGATGGAAGAGCGCTTGGCTGCCGAGGAGACGACGGCGGCAGCTGCCCCACGCACGACGCCGTGACCCGGATCGGCTTACTCCGGCGGACGATCGACCGGCTGACCCGGGCCGCCGCGGAATCGCCTCGAAGCACGGCGCAATGGCTCCTGGCCGAAGCGCTTGGCATTCCCCCGCTCTCGCTCTACCTCGAGCCCGAACGGACGATCTCCCCCGATTGCCTCCACCGCGTCGAAGCGTGGACCGCTCGCTGCGTAGAGGGAGAGCCGCTGGCCTATGTCTTGGGAAGCGTTGAGTTTGCCGGGCAGCGCTTCTGCGTCACCCCATCGACGCTGATCCCACGACCCGAGACCGAGCTCTTGCTCGAAGCTGCGACCGAGCTCCTGGAAACCCTGCCGCCAGGACCGGTTCTCGACGTCGGAACGGGGTCGGGAGCCCTCGCCATCTCTCTGGCTTGCCGGGCAACCGACCGACGCGTCTACGCCTCCGATCTCGATCCCTCGGCCCTCGCGGTGGCCGAGGAAAATGCGCGCGGGCGAGCCAAGATCATTTTTTATCAGGCCGACCTGCTGCACCCGGCTCCGGAAGCGGCTTTTGCCTTGATCGTCGCCAACCTTCCCTACATTCCCACGAGTGAGCTCGCCCGGCTACCGAGGAACGTCCGATACGAGCCCCGCAAGGCGCTCGACGGAGGCCCGGATGGATTGCGGCTCATCCGCTCGCTGATCGCCCAAGCCGCGGGGCGGAGCCGCGCACTCGCCTTGGAAGTGGGAGACGGCCAGGCGGAGAAAGTGGGTCCACTTCTCGACCACGCTGGCTTTTTCCGATCGAGATCGCTAAAAGACCTCACGGGGATGACGCGCATCGTTGTGGGAGAATCCCGTGGATAAATTTGCCATTCACGGAGGAAACGTCCTTCGGGGTACCGTTTCGGTCAGCGGCTCGAAGAACTCATCCCTTCCCATCCTCGCCGCGACTCTGCTGACACGAGAACGGTGCGTCCTTCACCGGGTACCCGACCTGAGCGACATCCGCTACATGCTCGACATGCTCCGTTATCTCGGGGCGGAGGTGGAATTTGCGGACGGCACGGTAACGGTGGAGGCGAAGAAGGTCGCCTGGGAAGCGCCCTACGACCTGGTTCGCCGCATGCGCGCCTCGGTTTGCGTCCTAGGCCCCCTCCTCGCCCGCTGCGGCCGCACCAAGGTCTCCCTTCCCGGAGGCTGCGTGATCGGCGACCGGCCGATCGATCTCCACCTCCGTGGCCTCGAAGCACTCGGGAGCCGCATCGTTCTCTCCAAAGGATATGTCATTGCCGAAGCCTCGGAGCTCGTCGGAGCCCGGATTGCCCTTCGTGGCCCTCATGGATCGACGGTGCTGGGAACGGACAACGTCATGATGGCCGCATCCCTGGCCCGCGGAACGACGATCATCGAGGATGCCGCCTCGGAGCCCGAGGTCGCCGATCTCGCCCGGTTTCTCCGCTCGATGGGGGCGAGGATTCGGGGAGAGGGCACGGGCCGCTTGGAAATCGAAGGAGTCGATGCGCTGCATGGCGCGGAGCACACGGTCATCTCGGATCGAATCGAGGCGGGAACCTTTGCGGTTGCCGCGGCGATCACCCGCGGCGAGCTACTGCTCGCCAAGGCCCCGGCCGAGCACATGGGCAGCACGATCTCCGCGTTGCGGGAGGCTGGCGTCTCGGTAGTAGAGGAGGAAGGCGGCCTGCGCGTGCGAGCCTGCGATCCGTTGCGTCCGTTCCAATTACGGACAAGCACCTATCCGGGTTTCCCGACCGACATGCAGGCTCAGTTTTGCGCCCTCGCGGTAACGGTTCCCGGTCGCAGCCAGATCGCGGACGACATCTTCCCGACTCGTTTCATGCACATCAGCGAGCTCAAGCGCATGGGCGCCCATGCGGATCTCCTTGCCAACGTGGCCGTCATCGACGGAATCCCCCGGCTGAGCGGAGCCCCCGTCATGGCCTCGGACCTGCGAGCGTCCGCCGCCCTCGTTCTTGCGGGACTTCAGGCCGAAAACACCACGACCGTCAGCCGCGTCTACCACATCGACCGCGGCTATGAACAGATCGATGCCAAGCTGCGCGCCGTCGGTGCCGACATCGCACGGCAACCATGACCCCCCATGCCCTCCCGCAAGGCGCTCTATCCGGGAACCTTCGACCCGATCACCTTTGGCCACCTCGACATCATCGAACGGGCGCAGGCTCTCTTCGATGAGGTGGTCGTGGGTGTCGCGGCGCAATCGACCAAAGCTCCCCTTTTTCCTCTCGCGCAGCGCGTGCGGCTCGCCGAGCAGGCGGTGGCCGCCTTTCCGCGCCCGGTGCGCGTCCTTCCGTTTCATGCCCTGACGGTGGACTTCGCCAAGGAGCTCGGGATTCACGCCGTCATCCGGGGACTCCGGGCGGTTTCCGATTTTGAATTCGAGTTTCAGCTCGCGCTCATGAACCGGAAGATCGCGCCAGAGATCGAAACGGTCTTCCTGATGCCGCGCGATTCGTTCATCTACCTGAGCTCCTCGCTCGTCAAGGAAATCTCCCGGCTCGGAGGGCCCGTCTCCTGCTTCGTTCCGAAGCCGGTCGAGGAGGCCCTGCGCGGGACGTTGACGGCCAAGGTCACCGACTGATCAGGTCTTCCAGCGCGTCATCTACCCGAATGTCGATCAGCTTCCAGGCCTCTTCGGGGCGATAGTAGACAAATCGCCAGCGGAGCGGCTGGAGATCGAGATCCAGGAGATAGGTCACCACGTAGAGGCGGCCACCGACCGCCCGGGTGTCGTATGGTTCGAATCCGGTCGCTTTCCCATAGTAGGTAAACGCCTGCGCGGTCTTGTCCATCAGCACCGAGACATTCTCATGCCGGCTGCTCAGCCGGCTCGTGACGAGCAGGTCCTGGAACGCCTTCTGAATCTCTCCGGCGATGAGATCCTTGAAGAACCGCTCGACGAGCGCGCGAAGCTCGGGGATCGGCGCCTGCGCATTGGGCTCCCCATGCGTGCGGAGCGGCGGAAGATCGCGCACCTGCGGGGACGGCGCCGCTTGGCCCCAGCTGTGCACCGGTCCCAACCCCCCGAGTACGATCAGCCCCGCAGCCCAGCGTGACATCCACCGGGAAGAGGCGCCGGCCGCTGCGCGCTTGCGTTCCCGAAAGCTTTTCTCCATTCTCACCTTCCATGCTCCGGCTGAGGCGGTTCTTCGCTGCGGTCGCCAGGCGGACGAGCGAGTGGTGCGCTCCGGCCTCCCGTCTTCTCCTTCGTGGAATTGCCGGCCTCCCGCTTGCGGGGATCGCCCTTGCGGCGAATGAAGCGCCCGCTCCCGCACCCCCGATCGATCATGTCGTCCTCCTTTACCAGGAAAATCACAGCTTCGATAATCTTTTCGGAGAGTTTCCCGGCGCCGACGGTATTCCCAAGGCTGCGGCGGCGGGGGTGCAAATCGATCGTTTCGGACTCCCCTACGAGCGTCTTCCGCCGGTCCGGGAGGGTCAAAGTGCGGATCGGCGATTTCCGAGGCACCTTCCCAACCATCCCTTTCCCCTCCTCTCCTACGTTTCCCTGCGCGACGCGATTCCTGACCCGATCCATTCCTTCTACCGGAACCAGCTTCAAATCGCCGGCGGCGTCGGCAGCGGCTACGTCGCCTGGGGAACGACCGGCGCCCTGCCCATGGGCTATTACGCGACCGATCGGCTGCCGATCTATCCGATCGCCCGGGAATACACCGTGCTCGACCATTTCTTCCAGGCCGCCTTCGGAGGCTCCTTCCTCAACCATATGTGGCTCGTGGCCGCCCAGACTCCTTCCTGGGCGCATCCTCCGGCGGAATGGGTGGCCGAACCCGCCTTCGATGAGGATGGCCATCTCGTCGGCCTGAGGCGCGATGGAAGGGTCACCCCGGACGGCTATGTCGTTGGCACCGTCGAAGGGGCTGGCGCCCCGCACCGCCCCTCCACTCCGGTGGCACAGCTCCTTCCTCCGCTTTCCATGCCGACGATCGGCGACCGACTGAGCGAAGCGGGGGTGAGCTGGGCCTGGTACTCCGGCGGATGGAGGGATGCGCTCGCCGGACATCCGGCGCCCACCTTCCAATTTCACCACCAGCCCTTCGCCTACTTCGCCCGCTACGGTCCCGGCAGCCGAGAGCGGACGCTCCACCTCAAGGACGAAAGCGATTTCCTGGCTGACCTTCAGAGCGATCGCTTGCCTTCGGTCTGCTTCATCAAGCCGCTCGGCATCCAGAGCGAGCACCCCGGTTATTCCAACGTGGAGGAAGGGCAGAAGCATGTCGTCTCCCTCATTCGGGCCATCCAGGCCTCCCGCTACTGGCCCCGCTGCGTCATCCTCCTGACCTACGACGAATATGGAGGCTTCTGGGATCATCTTCCACCGCCGCGGGGGGACCGGTGGGGTCCCGGAACCCGGATCCCGGCCGTGCTGATCTCGCCCTACTCCGAAAAGGGCGGGGTCGATCACCACGTCTACGACACCACCTCCTTCCTCCGCTTCCTGGAATGGCGCTTCGGGCTGCCTCCACTGGCGGACCGTGACGCGGCCGCAACCAATCTGCTCGAAGCCCTCCACCTCCCCGGGCGGCAGCGGTGAGCCCGAGCCTCTCCGCACCCCGTCTCTCCGCCGGTGCCATCGTCTATCATTGGAAAGGAAGGGAGCCCCGCTACCTTCTCCTGCGCGCCTTTCGCCACTGGGACTTCCCGAAGGGGGTCGTGGAGCCGGGCGAGGAACCCTTCGCCGCGGCGCGTCGCGAAGTTTTCGAGGAAACCGGGATCCGGACTCTCCGCTTTCCTTGGAACGAAGAGTTTCGAGAGACCGCACCCTATGGCCGAGGGAAGATCGCCCGCTACTACCTGGCCGAAACTCCAACCAGCAACGTCACTCTGGGCATCAACCCCGAGCTCGGGAAGCCGGAGCATCAGGAATTTCGCTGGGTGGCCGCCGAAGAGGCCCGCCAGCTGCTGCCGCCGCGCCTTTCGCCGATCTTCGAGTGGGCCCACGACCGAATCACCGGCGGAAGCGTCTAATCCTCCGGATCGTCCTCGAGGAGAGAATCCGATCCAATCCAGCGCCCGGATGTCCCCTCGACGGCAAGGTAGAATTGGGTCTGCTCCTCTTTGGACATCTGATCGACGATGCCCCTCCACCGTTCGTCTTCTTCCTGGAAGAGGCGAATCGCCTCTTCCATCTGCTCTCGACTAATCATGGTCCGGAAGACCTCCCTGCAGACGATTTACGGCCAAGACCCGCGTTCCGCAACGGAGAACGATGCTCCAGCTCGGAGTTTTCTCATCCAAGATCCGCTTCCAATGCTTCATGGCCGACTCTTCGCAGATCCAATAGACCGTCCGCTCTCCCGCCCAAAGCTCGAGAAACTCCGCTTCCGAGAGGTAGAGCTTCCGGCCTTCCGGCGAGCTCCGCAACGAGAAGGAGGAGGCCGATGAGGAGTGAACCCAGTATACCCGGTCGCCTTGGAGATAAAAAAAGAGGCTCGAGGAAAAATTGGGTTCCCCGTCCGCAACGATCCTCCGATCCGTCGTCGCGAGCCTGTTGAGATAGCGAGCGATCTTCTCGGAGGAGAAGTAATCGCCCATCAGCCGAAACCCTGCCCCGGCCTCTTTCAGGGGCAGAAGCATGGCGAGGGCGAGACAGATCCCGGATGCGAGCCGCTTTCCGTGCCAGGCGAGCCAGAGCCCGGCCGTCCCTCCAAGGAAGAGGCTGGCGCTCGCCCACAGCAAAAGCGGCACGAACGCCCGCCAAGTGTTGAAGGAAAATCCGAAGATCGCCGCGAGGAAGTTGTCCCGCTGATCGACCGGAGACGCAACGATCGAAGGACGGCCAAGACCCTCGTTCGTCCCGTAGGCGATGCCCGCAATCGCCGCAGCCACCGCGAGTCCGGCGACTGCGGCAAACGGGATCCAAAACGTCCAATGAGGGCGGCCTTCCCGGACCTCGCAAAACGGACGAGCCAAAAGGAGGGCCAATGCGGGAAAGCAGCCTAGCGCGTAGTAGTCCTGCAGCGAGGACGGAAGCAGAGAAAGAAAGGTGAGGAGGATCCAAAGTCCGAGCAAGAGCCCGACCGGCTGCTCCTCCAAAACTGCGGGAGCCGCTCTTGGGACGGGGAAGAGGACCGAGAAGAGGAGAGCCCCCCCAAAGAGGCTCCAGGGGAGGAGGAAGATGATCTGCTCGCCCAGGAAGATCGGCAGGTGGACCGTTCCCGCATCCGGAGGGATTCGATGGTTGACCGCATGGCCGAGCTGCTCGTTACCGAAATGTTCCTGGAGGAATCCGGGAAGTCTTCCTTCCATGGCCAGATACCATGGAGCAACGAGGAGGAGGAAGAGAGCGATGCCCTGCCACGGAAAGAGGTGCCGAACCTCCTTCCGTAGGGTCCGGGAGAAGAGCGCCAGGAGCCCAGCGACCAACAAAGGATAAATGAGGGCATGCAGGCCCTTGGCCATCGCCCCGAAGGCCATCGATGCCCAGAGGCCGATCCCATAGCGATCCTTCTCTTTTCCGGTCAGGGCCTTCCAGAGGAACCAGAAGCTCCAGGCGATCGAGGCTGCGAGGAAGATCTCGGGCATGATGATATGGCCGAAGACAAAGGAACCGAATGCCGTGCCCAGAATCAGGGCGGCCATCTGCCCCAGGCTCTGCCCCCCGAGAGCGGCCCCGAGGCGATAGGTCGCCGCCATCCAGAGGAGGCTGGCCAGCGCCTGGGGCAGCCGCACGGCAAGCTCGTTTTCCCCGAAGAGGCTCGTGCTGAGCAGGATCAGCCAGTAGACCAGCGGGGGCTTCTGGCAGCGGGGCATGCCGTCGAGCGTGGGAACGATCCAATCTCCCCGCGCCCGCATCTCGTGCGCCGCGCCGGCGTAGAGCCCTTCGTTGTCATCAAAGATAACCGGGCTCCCGCACTCGAGCAGGTAAAGAGCCCCCAGGGAAGCAAGAGCAAAGAGCCCCACACCCCTCCCCGAGGGAGAGGGGCGCACAAGGCGATGCAGGAAGGGCTGAAATCGGTACAAGCGCCTCTTGAACGACTCGATCTTCACCTCAAGTGCCGAGCCGCATCGGCTTTGCACCGAAGGGAGCGTAGAAGGTTTCAGCCACCTTGAGAACCGTTTTTTCCTCGGCGGGCAAGCAGGAACGCGAGCAGAATCCCCGTCAGAGCCCCTGCCATCGCCGCCAAGGCCTCCCAGACGGGCGTCGCCGTAATCGTGCGGATCTGAACCGAAGGGACGACCGACATTCCGGGACCCACGGTCTCTCCCGGGAGAATCGGCTCATCGAAGAGGATCTTCACCGGGACCCGCTGCACCACCTTGACATAGTTCCCCGTAGCGTTTTCGGGAGGCAGCAGGCTGAACTGGGCACCGCTGCCGCGCTGGAGGCTATCCACGTGCCCTTTGTACCGATGGTCCGGATAGGCATCGATCCGGAAGAGCACGGGCTGGCCCGGACGGATCTCCGTCAGCTGCGTCTCCTTGTAGTTGGCCACCACCCAGACGTGGGAAGGTACGATCGAGAAGAGCGTCTCACCCACTTGAACATACTGCCCCTTTTCGACGGTTCTCTGCGTAATCCGACCGTCTTCCGGGGCGAAGACCCGCGTGTAGCCCAACTGCAGCTCGGTGAGGCGAAGGTAGGCCTCGGTCGAGAGCTTCGCGGCCCAGGCGCCATCGAGCTGCAATTGCGAGACCGAGGCGCTGCGCACCAGCTGCGCCATCCTTTTCCATTCGGTGTCAGCCCAATCCCGGTTTGCCTGCGCCAAGGCTACCCGCGCCTGGAAATCCCTCGGGTCGATCTCGATGAGGAGCTGGCCCTTTTTCACCTCCATGTTGTCATCGATGTGGTAGCCCACGACATGTCCCGCGACCTTGGGCGAGACCCGGATCATGTGGCCAGCGATAAACGCGTCGTCGGTCGTCTCGCTCGCAAGGAAGGAGACAAGAAACCGAAGTGTCAGGACCGCTCCGACTCCGCCGACCAGCGCCCATAGGAGAAATGCCGCCCACCCGCGCAGGCCCGAAGCGCGAGACGGACGTGCGCTTGCCGAATCCCCTCGCTCCGGAGACGTGCCGCTCTTCGCGGGAGCGGCCGGCTCGGTTTCATTGCGAGAGAGTGCCATATCGGAGAGCTTCGACGGCGGGATCGGATCTTGACGTGGAGTGAAAGTAAATGATTACTTATCTAGCCCCGCTTGTCCATGTCAACCTCTCTTCCTCCGGTCCGTGCCTCGGGGAGCCGGGACAAGATCATCGCTGCCGCGACCTCTCTCTTCGCGGCGCACGGCTTCAAGGGGACCACCACCCGGATGATCGCCGACCTGGCGCAGGTCAACGAAGCGCTCATCTACCGCCACTTCCCGAGCAAGGAGGGGCTCTACGCGGCCATCATCGAAAAAAAGATCGAGAAGCTCGCCCCGCTCCTCGAACGGCTCCGCCGCGCCGCGGATACGAGCGACAGTCCGCAAACCATCCTCCGAGAGATCGCCCGGGAGATGTTCGCCTCGGTCGAAGACGATCCGCAATTCTTGCGTCTCTTCTATTTCAGCGGGCTTGAGGGCCACAGCCTTTCGCGAATGTTCTTCGAAGCCTATATCGAAATGTTCAACCGATACCTCGGCAGCTACGTTCTCTCGCGGAGCAGGGAAGGGGTCTTTCGCCCGCTCGACCCGATGCTGACGGCCCGAGCCTTCGCCGGGATCGTCCTCCACTACCTGGTGGTGCAGACGATCTTTCCCGAAGCCGAGCGGCTGCGCGACCGAGAGAAGGCGATCGATACCTTTGTCGATATCTTCCTGCAAGGGATCCTTCCGCGCTCCCTGGACATTGGGGCTTAGCCGCAGCCCAGGGCTTGCCTTTTCCAGCGTAAGCGAAGATGCTAGATGCGAGCATTTCGATGCTCGCATTTGGGTAGAAGGAAGAGTGCCCAGGAGGAAGCGGTCTTCCTCCGTCGTGTCCGCGCATCATGAAATTGCGCCTTCGTCAGCTTCGAGCCCTTGTCCAGGAGCACGCTCGCCATCCCCACAAAAAGCTCTTCCACCTCCGTGCCGATCCTTTCCCGATCGCCCTTGGCTTCGCCATCGGCATCTTCTACGGGTTCACCCCTTTTTTTGGATTCAAGACGGTTCTGGCACTCGTCACCGCCTGGCCCCTGCGGGCCAATCTGATCGCCGCCGCCCTGGGGGTCGCCGCCCATGACATCGCCTTGCCTTTCGTACCGGGGCTCCTCTGGATCGAATACCAGATCGGAGCTTTCTTCCTGGGCTATAGCCGCCATGCGCCCAACCTGCGCGTCGGACACCTCGGTTTCCGTGACGTCGTCAGCTGGGAAGGCCTGATGCGATGGGGATGGCCGATGACGCTCGGCTCGATCCTCCTCGGACTCCCGGCGGCCGGCGCGACCTTCTTTCTCGTTCACCGGGCCTTGCGGCGCTATCGGGAAAACGGCTCTCCGTCCGATGCCGGAACCGAAGGCCCAACGGCGGCGCTCCCCGGTCCCGAGGACGGGGCTCCTTCGGTCACCCGTGACCCGGAGCCGCCGGCTTCGTCGCTACCGGAACGAGCTCGCCGAGCCCCTTGAACTCGGTCGCGCCAAGCTCGAAGGCCAGCGCTTCCCCCTCGACCTGCGCCGCCCGTCCCCCATCGGGCAGAAGCGCTCCAATACGGACGACCGTCAGCCGGGCGGCCTGGATCGTCAAGGTCGCTTCCGGCTTGCTGAGGCCGAATTCCGGCCGAAGCGGGCCGAGCCAACGCACCGCCCGAAGTTGACAGAGCTGCTGGATCACGGCCTTGGCCTGCGGGGCGGCCCCTCCCTCCGTTCCGTTGAGCAGCACTCTCCCATCGGGGGTGTTGCGGATCGAGACCGAGCCAGAAGAGAGAGAAAGCCTCACTTCCTGCACCTCCTTGGGTTGGAGCTGCACGACCTCCAAGCTCTTCCACTGCCATGCATCCTTCGGCAGCTCTTGCAACCATTGCGAAGCGATCCGGTAGACGAAGGGCTCCACCGAATTCTTGACGTAGGTGCCGTCCTTGTCGCTCCTCCCGAGAAGAAGCTGAACGGGTGCGGCCGAAGCACCTCCCGCCTCCACCGACTGAAGGATCACCTTCCCCTCCGGATGATCCAAGCCAAAGGAACGGAAATCCGACGGGACATCCTGGACGAAGCTCTTGGTTTCCAGGGACCGGAGCGAGCGTAGGAACGCCTCGGCCCGTTCCCCATCGATCACCCCTTTATAGCCCTCACCCTCGACCGTCCAATCCGATCCCCTCTTGGCGAAGGCCAGGCTCCTCCCATTCTGGTCGATCTCAAAGCGACGCACTTCGGCCACGGAAAATGACGGCACCACGTGGCGGTCCCGGACGCTGCCAAAAAAGCCTCGGGCGAGCTGCTGGACCATGGCCGCGGGAAGAGTAAAGACCGCATTCTCCGAGAGCTTCTTGGCATAGACCTCGTTGGAATCGCCGGGGACAGGCGAGCCGATGAGCAACCTCTCCTCCTTGGGCTTTTCTCCCTTCTCCTCGACCCAGATCTGGTCGCTCGGGCTCGCCAGACCGTAGGGATTCAGAGCCGCACCATCGTCGGACACGAACTTTCGAACCCGAAGGGTCGTGAGGGCGGAAAGCCATTCGTCGACCTTGGTCGCATCGGCCCGAGCCGTCAGCGGCTTGAGAAGCTGCCATTTGGTCCCCTGACGCACGACCTCGACGCTCAGCGGCGCGCTCCCGGATTGCACGACGCCGCAGCGCTCCACAAAAAGGCTATCGAAGCCAAAGACCACCCGGTTCCGTAGGTCGTCGGCCGTCTTGTTGAGCCGGTCCACCACGGCAGCATTGACGAGATAGACCGGCGCATTCGGATCCTGTACGGCCCGCGCGTAGAGGAGATCGCGAACAGCGGTCTTGCGCCCGACCGAAATTCCGTACGACTCCTTGCCGGATCGAAACTCGATCGTCAGGCTGGGTGCCGCCAGCCCCCACTGCTTGAGGGCGTCGCCGCTCCCCACCTCCTTGGCCGGGATCGTCCGCTCCGACTCCAGGAACTCGAGCTCGGTCAGGACACGGTCCACGGCGGAATCATCCGCCTCGGCGCGAATGGGTGCCGTAATCCACCAGTGGTTCTCCTTCCTCTCGAGGGTCACGGAATGGTCCGGAGCCACGATGCGCAGCCACTGTACCTCCTGGCTCTTGAAGCGGAAAATCTGCTTCTCGGTGCGGAGATGCTCCTCGGTGGACTGCTTCCCTCGATCAACCAGAGCGATGTAACCGAACAAGGCCAAGGTGACCAACAAGAGCACAAGACCGGAACGAAACGGTTTCACAAGCCGGGCCTATTTCCTGCGCGCGAAGTAGACGGCGACGCCAAGCAGGGCGCAAGCCAAGGGCACAACACCCAGCGCAAAGCTGCTCGCCGACTGTCTCTGAAATTGCGGAATCGAAAGGGAAAACTCCTGCGCCGCCTTGGGGGAGATTCCCAATGCCATCTCCCTCTTCAGCATCCAGTTGAGGATGTTCAGGAAAAAGTCGACTCCGACCCCATCGATATACTGATTGACCAGGAATGCGGACGACCCGATGGCCACGATCCGCGTTCCGGCCACATGAATGCCCTGCCCGGGAACCTCCCCTCCGTCATAGAGCATCGCCAGGGTCAGTGGTCCCGGGATATCGACACCAGCATCCCGCTTGGGATTCTGGTCGGCGACTTCCTTCGGATCGGTCTCTCCCCAAAAGACCTCGGGCGTCTGCAGCAAGGAGATCACCTTCGGGGCGTTCGGATTTCCCTTCTCCGGCAGAACGCTGAGCGAACGGGCGTCCGGCATCTGCAGGCTCAACCCCTGCAATCCACGCACCGCCGGGTGATCCGCATAATGGGTACCCAGTGCCGTGGTAATGAGAATCTCCCCCGTCATGCCTCCCACCTTCCCGAACGCGACTACTTGATCGTTATCCATTCGAATCCCGTATTTGGCAAGCAACGGCTCCAGGCCAGAAACGCTCTCCGCCCCTTCCAGGACGATGAGCTTCCCCTTCGCCTCGACATACTTCGCGATCGCTTCCGCTTCCGGGGCCCGGAAAGGAACCTTAGGGCCGGCAACGATGACCGCATCGGCATCGGAAGGAACCGACGGGAACTCTGCAAGATCGAGCGGGATCGTTTCCACATTCTCGCGCCGGATGCGAAGGTCGATCTCCCCGTATCCGCCGGGGACGCTCATGTTGCCGAACTCCCGCTCTCCGTGCCCCGTGGTCACGTAGACTTTCAGGAGCTTTCCTTCGATCAGGGAGAGAATGGCCGCGGTGAACTGCTGCTCCCCCTTGAAGCTCTTGACGCGGGGGGCTTGCCCGAGCATGGCCCCGCTCATGTCGTAATCGACGATGTCCTTATCATTGATAAACTTATGTCGATCACGATATTCGAAGATCACCACATTCTCCCGCAGA
Source organism: Methylacidimicrobium sp. B4 (assembly GCF_017310545.1). Lineage (NCBI taxonomy): Bacteria > Pseudomonadati > Verrucomicrobiota > Methylacidimicrobium > Methylacidimicrobium sp. B4. The sequence continues at coordinate 2,147,837 of NZ_CP066203.1, read as the reverse complement.
TCGAACTTGAGCCGCTTTGCCAGCGCTTCCGCCCGGTCGAGGTGCAATGCAGGATCGACGTACTCGATCTGCAGCCTGTCGCCCGCCACATACTTGTACTGCCGGAGGAGGTTATCGATCTCCGTCCGGAGCGGCGAATTGTTGACCAGGCAAACGGTGACCCGCACGGGCTCGGTGAGCGAACGGAGGATGTGCACCGTCTTTTCCGAAAGCTGGTAGTACCCGCTCTTCGAGAGGTCCTGCCGGTAATAGTATTTGTAGCCCAGGTAATTCACCATCACGAGGATCGCGACTGACAAGACGATCGTCAGCGCGTTGTTGAGGCGAAGGCGGAGACGAAGGGGATGAGGAGCGGAGGGAGTCTTCATGAACGAACCGTCAAGAACGCAGCCGTCGCCACTGGAGGACGCGTTCGGTGAGGAAGAGAAAGAGGGCCGTGCCCGAAAGGGTCAAGACCAGAGGCCGTGAATCGAAGATGCCCCGGGAGAATGTGTCCATCTGATCGAGGAAGGAAAAATAGGTGACCAGATCGCGTGTCTGGCCAATCAAGCCGAGATAGACCACAAAAGAGAGCGAGAAGATCGCAAAGATCGCCCCGAAGGAGAGAATCGCGGCGACCATCTGGCTCCGCGTCAAGCACGAGGCGAAAATCCCGATCGCCAGGAAGAGGCTGCCCAGGAGCAGCAGCATGAGCAGGGAGAGCAGATCCATGCTGCCCGTCATTCCCAGAGGATGCCCCCAGAGAATCCGCAACCCGAAGAAATCGAGGGCCAGCGGAAGCCAGAGGACGCAAAAGAAGCTCATGGCCCCGACGAACTTGGCGAGAACCAGCTCCCACTCGCGGACGGGGGCGGTCAGGATCATCTCGATCGTACCGGACCGATTTTCCTCCGCGAAGCTCCGCATGGTCAAGACCGGGGCCTGAATCAGCAGCAGGAACCAGAAGAAGAAGGAGTTCACCGTCGCCTGCAGCAGGGTGAAATCCTTGATGTTGTTGCTCGTCATGTACTCGAGCCAAAAGGCGAAGTTGAGCCCATGAATCAGCGCACAGGCAAAGAGGACGATGTAGGCGGTCGGAGAGTGGAAGAAACTCCGGACCTCCCGTTGGATCAGAACCCAAAGCACCATGATTCGCTTCCCTTTTCTTCCTTGCTCACGACGACACCGCCGCTCCGAAGGAATATCCCTCTTTTCTCCGTCTTTTCCTGGAAGGAGAAGCACCACCCGCCGGCGGGCCAGCGCGGCGCACTCAATCCTGCGTCAGCTCCACGAAAATATCCTCCAGGGAAGCCCGCACACGGGACATTTCCCGAAGACGCCAGTTTTGCCTCTGCACGACCGAAAAGATCTCATCTCGAAGATCCTTGCCCCCCTTCGACGCGATCTCGAGGATCGACCATCCCTCTCGCTCCTCGCGGCAATGCACCGTTTCGACCTCCGCCAATCGGGAGAACTCCCGCCGCGCCTCCTCCGAAGGGCAAGATACCTCTACGCGAATCGCCCCCAGGCCGCCCCCCCGCACCAGGCGAGCGAGATTTTCCGCCGTGTCCGAGGCCTCGATTCGTCCGCGATGCAGGATCAATACCCGGGTACAAACCGCCTCCACCTCGCTGAGGATGTGGCTCGAAAGCAAGATCGTGTGACGCTCGCCCAAGGACCGGATCAAATCCCGGACCGCTCGAATCTGATGCGGATCCAAGCCGATCGTCGGCTCATCCAGGATCAGCAGGTCGGGCTCATGAACCAGCGCGTCGGCCAGTCCGACCCGCTGCCGGTAGCCCTTCGACAAGTTCCCGATGATCTTGTTCTTTACATCCTCGAGATGGCAAAGGCGGTTGACCGCCTCCACCCTTTCTCCCACCTTCTTGCCCTTGACCCCCTTGAGGCGAGCACGGTAGGCGAGATACTCGTTGACGCGGAGATCGGTGTAGAGCGGAACGTTTTCCGGCATGTAGCCGACGTGCCGCCGCGCTTCCAAGGACTCCGCCACGATATCGTGGCCAGCGACGGCTACTGTGCCGCCCGTCGGGGGCAGGTATCCGGCCAGGATGCGCATCGTCGTCGTCTTGCCGGCGCCGTTGGGCCCGAGAAATCCAACGATCTCTCCTTGTTGCACGGCAAAGGAGATCCCTTGCACGGCACGGAATCCCGCATATTCTTTGGTCAGGTTTTCGACCGAGATCATCATGAGAAAGAGTGCAGGCACATAAAAAACATTTTGCCGACTTGTCAAGTTTGTCGCACTGTCCCCCCCTGCAATGAACGTCATTGCGGTCGCGAACCAAAAAGGGGGAGTCGGCAAGACGACGACCGCCATTAACCTCGCCGCCTGCTTGGCCGAGCTCGGGAAACGGGTCCTCTTGATCGACACCGATCCGCAGGCGAATGCCACCAGCGGGTTGGGTGGCGTGATCGCACCGGGCGGGAGCCTTCGTCCGGTCCTCCTGGGCCAGAAGCGGCTTCGCGAGCAGATCGTCTCCACGATCGTTCCGCATCTCGAGCTGCTCCCCTCCGAGATCGAGCTCGCCGCAATCGAAAGCGCCTTTGCCGGCTCCGAGTCTCCGCTCTTCCACCTGCGGAGCGCCTTGCAGCCGCTTCGCGAAGCGCAGGACTACGAGATCGTCTTGCTCGACACCCCCCCTTCCCTCGGCCTGCTCATGGCCAATGCCCTTGCCGCCGCCGATCTCGTCCTCGTTCCGCTCCAGTGCGAATACTACGCCCTGGAAGGGCTCTCCAAGATCCTCGACCTTCTCGACAAGCTCGGCACCGTCGGCGAGGGAAGCAGGGTCCGCATGCTCGGCATCCTCATGACCATGTTTGACGTTCGAACCAACTTGAGCCAGCAGGTCGTCGAGGATGTGCGCCGCCATGTCCCGCATCTTCTCTTCCAGACGCTCATTCCCCGTTCCATCCGGCTCGCCGAAGCGCCGAGCCACGGAAAGCCGATCACCACCTACGACCCCTCGAGCGTGGGTGCCGTGAGCTATCGCCATTTCTGCGCGGAGTTTCTTGCCCGGCTATCCGCTTAGCCGCCGAAGCGTCTCCTGCCAGAGCCAGTCGCTCGCCGTCGGCTTCCCCTGGCCCGCCGAAGCCACAGACGGTGCGCGGGTGGGCTCGGGTGCGGGTGCAGGCTCCGCCATGGCGGCGACCGCGGGCAGCACCCCGCCGGAGCTCGCCTGATCGGGAAGCTCCCGGTGGAGCACCTGCTTGACACTCGCCATCGTCGACCAATGATCGTGCATTTCCGATCGGAGGTTCTGCAACTCCCCGCGCGTGCTCTGCAGCTCCCCTCGCATGGTCTGCGCTTCCGACCGGACGGTGCGGAGCTCCTTTTCCCAAGCGCCGAGGTCGGACCGCGTCTCGTGGAGATCCTGCGCTACCTCCTCCAGGCGGCGATAGAGAGCCTTCAATCGAAGCGCAATCCAGCCGATCCCGATCAACACGATGCCGACGACGGCCCCGATCAAGGCGCCCACCTGTTCCCAGCTCATTCTTTGCCTCCTTCCTTTATCCGATTTCCGGAGGAGCAAGCAGATTACCCGACTGCTCGCCAGCCCCCCGCGAGGGAACGGAATTCGCCCGATCCTGTCAAGAAACAGATTGCCCGATCGGCTCGGGAGTTGTGGCACCCTCTCCAACCGGGAGAACGGCGGGGATGGTTTCGGTCTTGGTGCACCCGGCAGGGGTCGAACCTGCAACCTTTGGCTCCGGAGGCCAACGCTCTATCCAATTGAGCTACGGGTGCACAAGGGGTTGCTTCTCAGGGACCGGGCACCAGGAAAGACTCGCCTCCGGACACCGGCGCAAGCGCGTCAGCCCCACCCTGGTGTCCGCCAGGCGATCCTTTCTATCCGCCTTCTCTCCCCGTCTCCTTAGCCAACTTCGGCTGGTCGGAGCGAGCCAAAAAATCCTCGATCAGCAAGAGGCGTTGCCCGCCGGCCCTCTGGATCATCTTGAGCAGTTGATCGACCGTCGAGACCTCTTCGAGCTGCTCCTTTACAAACCAGTGAAGAAAGGTTTCCGAGGTGAAGTCGTTTTCCTCCCGCGCCAGCCGCAAAAGCGAATGGATCTCCTCCGTGACGCGCAGCTCCCGCTCCAGGGAGAGCGCTACGGCGTGCTCGGCATCGCGGAAGTGCGCCTCGGGTGCTGGGACCGCGGGGATCGCTACATCGGTATCATTGTCGACCAGGAACTGGAGGAAGCGCATTGCATGCCCCCGCTCCTCCTCGGCTTGCTGGGCAAAGTGAGCCGCCAGCCGAGGCAAGGCCGCTTTTTCGAAATAGGCCGCGATCGCCAGGTATTGCAGGAAAGCCTCGAGCTCGCTGCCGATCTGCCGGTGGAGCTCCGGTACGATCTTGGCGCTGATGAGAGTGGTTTTCATGCCCGTATTCCTATCCTAGGCTGCAAGCAGAAAGCCTCGCTCGCAAGACAAAAGGGTTGATTTTCCGGCCACGAGGACCTGCTCTTCCCTATTCCACCTTGAGCACTTCGATCTCGAAGAGAAGGACGGCATTGGGAGGAATGACATCCCCCGCTCCGTCCGCCCCATACCCGAGCTGGGGAGGAATGGTCAGGTTGCGCTTCCCTCCCTCGCGCATGGTGGCGATTCCTTCGGTCCAGCCCGCAATCACTCCTCGCTGGCCCATCACGAAGGTAAAGGGCTTCCCGTGAGAGTGGGAGCTGTCGAAGACTTTTCCGTCTTCCAGCTTCCCCACGTAGTCGACCGTCACCCGCTTCCCCGGTTGCACCGGATTTCCGGTGCCTACCACGAGGTCGACGTACTTGAGGCCCGACGGGGTCGTCACAACCTTCTCTTCTCCTGCGCTTTCTCCCGCCCCGGATGGGGGCAGAGGCTGATCCTGTGCGTGCATAGTCTCGATTCCAAGAAAAGAGGCGAGAACGAGGGCGAGCCGAAAAGATCTCATCGCTCCGGCATCCTGCCTTCTTTTCCAGAGGTCCGACAAGCGAAAAGACGGTCGCCTCCTTCCCTCTCCTTACTGCTGCTGAGCCTGCCGCGCGCCGAGCGCAATCTGAGACCGGATCTGCTGGGCGAGTCCCGCATCCATGGTGTCGAGCTTTTGCAGCTCGAGGTCCCGCTCCGAAGGACGGTGGAGCGCCTCCTCGAGCAGGGCGAGGTTGGCGACCGGACGGACATCGCCGGGAAGAAAGGCCTCGGCCTTCTTCCAGGCCAAGGACGCCGCTTCGTAGCGGCGGATCTCCCGAAGCACTACGCCCAGGTTAAACCAGGCCGCGCCGAAGCTCGGATCGATCTCGAGCGCCTTCCGGTAGGCTTGAATGGCCGTTCGCGCATCCCGGGCCCTCTGGCTCAGCACCGCAAGGTTAAACCAACCTTCCCGGTCTTTGGGATTGAGCTGAACGACCCGAAGGAAGGACGCGCGGGCAAAAGGGAGCTGCTCGCTGTGCAGGAGGGCGAGCCCCAGGTTAAACCAGGCTCCACTGTTCTTCGGCTCGAGCAGGGTCAGCTCGGTGTAGGCGGAAGCCGCGTCTTCCCAACGCTTCGCAACCCGATAGCTCTCCGCCATCCCCGCCCAGGCGCGAACCGACTGGGGATTGAGGCGTGCCGCCCGCGTATAGGCTTTGGCCGCTTCCTCGCAGCTCTGCGATTTGAGCAGCGCCTCTCCGAGGGCTAGCCAGGCAGAAGTATGCCTGGGCCGGAAGCGGAGATAGGCGCGAAACTCATCGCACGCCTTCTCCCACTGCCGCTCCGCGAAAAAGCACTTCCCAAGGAGCAGCGAAACCTCCGCTGCCGAAGCTCCCCGCTCCTTGGCCTCCAGAAAGGCGTCGATGGCGGGACCATAGCGGCCCCGGAGCGCTTCGGCCTCCCCGAGGAGCAGCAGCGCCGACGGATCCTGCGGGAAGAAGGCGACCACCTTCTTGGCGGCAAACTCGGCCTTTTCAAGCGCCCTCCCCTGCAAGTAGGCGAACGCCGCGACGGTCCAGGCCGACGCGGACCGGGGAGCGGCCGCGACGAGCCGATCGGCCGCCGCTTCCGCTTCCTTCGGGCCAACCGCACCCTGCAGATCCCGCCACGCCGGGCTATTGGTTACCGCGGGGTCCTGCCCCCGCGCCGCCAGCTTTTCCATGCTCTGCCGCACGGCCGCCGCCTCCGCCGCCAAGTCGGCCCGATCGAGCATCTCCAGCGGCGCGCTCACACGCACCACTCCCAGGCGGTGATTGTCGGCATCCACGATCCGTACCAAGCCGACGAACTGATCCCGTTCGTTGAAGACCGGGCTCCCCGGCAGGATCTCTTCTACCTTGCCCCCCAGCCAGAGCAGCTCTCCGCTGCCGGCCGGGAGCTCCGGCGCCGGGATCCGAAGGAAGGCCGCTTCCCCCTTGGGGTCCTCCGTGCTCGGTCGAGGGACCGTAAAGGTCTCTCCACCTTCCGGTGGCAAATTGTCCGGCGCTAGGATGCGGACGGCGGAGAGATCGACCCCTTCCACCTGCAAGAGCACCAAACCCGTTCCCGGGTCCGCGGCAAGCCACCCCGTGCAGCGGATGGGCCGAAGGTTCCAGCGCTTGGCCGTAATGCGAGAGGCATCCTCCAGACCCGCTGAAACCGTAAGCAGCCGGCCATCCGCCGAAACGACGATCCCACGAAGGGCCCGCTCGCTCCCACTCTTCGTTACGACCCTCAGGTCGACCAGGCGACTTTCCCAGGATTCCGAGCCGGCAGAGACCTCGGTCGGCACGCACCATCCGACGATTCCAGCGGCAAGCAGGGCGATGGCGATTCGGCACACGTTCCGCCCGCAGCCACCCCATCTCCCATTGGTCACCCCGTCCCCCTCGCGTTTAAGCTGATATTGCGCGCCTGCGGATTCAGGGCAAGCGCGCGTTTGGATTTTCGAACCGCTCGCTCCCCCACTTCACGAGAAACGGCCGGGGCCGGTGGCCCCGCCTTCCCCTTTGGAGCAACGACCGAACGGAAACCTAGGCACTAAAACTTGAAGACGACATTCCCTTCGATCCAGAAGGGCCAGCCTGCAACGATCTCGCTCTCGTTGAAGGCGCGGCTTCCCGCCGATCCCAAGCCCGCCGGCAGCCAGTAGTTCTGATTCGTAAAGTTGTAGATATAGATCCTCGCCTCCCACTTCGGCCGCGCATAGAAGATCTGAGCATTCAAAATATACTGCGTCGGAATTTTGGCCGTTCCCAGGTAGTCCAGATATTGATCGCTCATCACGATCCCCTGCACTGTACCGCCCAACCCCATGTCGGAGGTGTAGGTGATCGTCGCACTCGCATACTGCTCCGGGAACCCAATCATGTTGTAGACTCCGGACGGAAGGCCGACATTCGTGTTGAGGGCGTACATCTGCTGCAAGGCGTATGCCGTCGAATAGTCCTGCCGCATGCTGGGTCCAGTCGAGATCGACGACCAATCTTCGACCCCGTGCATGTCGATGTATCCGGCACGCACCCACCAGTGCTTATCCGGCTGGTAGGCGATGTTCACCTCATATCCGGTGATGATCGCGGGGGTTGCCGGCAGGGCAATGTTGTTGAGCTGCTGCTCCTGGGTAAACCCGGCAGCGGTAATAAAGAGCTTGTCACTGAGCAGGTTGAACTTGATGCCTCCTTCGATCAACTGGTTCAGGAGCCGAAACGAAGCGGCGTTGAAGTTAGGTGCCGCACCGCCGAGCACGCCCACATTGTTCACATAAGACCAGTTGTAGTTGAAGTAGGCGGTCATCCAGTCAAACGGCTTATAGGTCGGGCTGATGTTGATCAAGGGCGCGATCGAGTCCTCATTGACCGATGCCGTCGTCAGCCCTGGGATCTGCGGCATTCCAGCCGGCCCCTGCGGCGTCGTATAATCCCAAAAGTAGGCCGAAGCTCGCACGCCGAAATAGAGCGCGAATTTGTCCGTGATCTGCAGATTGTGCTGCCAGAATGGCGAAATCTCCCAATAGTGGCCAAAAGTGCTTCCCCCGGAGCCGCTGAGCGGGCTGTAGTAGTAGTTCGCCGGAGCGCCGGGAACATGCCAGAGGCCGCCCGCGCCGGCTTTCGGATTGTTGACGAAGCTATTGAACTGCGTGGTTCCCGGAAGGTAGAAGAGCGCCGGGTTGGCGAGCGCGGGATTCGTCGGGTTCACGATGCTCCAGGAGTTCCCAGCGGCCCAGGCGGTGGTCGAGAAATAGTCGTCGTTGTATTGGTAGTGCCATTCGATGCCGGTATCGACCGAGCTCTTCAGCAGGAGCTTGCCAAAGACATTCTCGAGCCCTTTTTCCTCCTTGGTCTTCGGCTTCTCGGGCTCGCTGGCGAGAGGATCGAAAGTCCACCGGACCTCCGTCCGGTTGTCAAACTCATAGTCGCCCGGAGTATACATTTCCGAGTAGAGCTGCGGCTCCAACCACTCGGTCTTGGTATACAAGAGCAACGAATTGTTCACGATCTGGAGATCGTCGTTGACTTGCACCGTCTGCACGAGCTGAGCCATCCCACTGTTGGCGTTCCCGCCCCCGTAGGGGCTGTAGATCGTCGCGCGCCGGTTCACCCCCGCCAGCGGTCCCGCGTACGTATTGTAGGGGGGATTGATTGCTGAGCCAGTTACCGGTCCTCCCTGCGCGACACTGTAGGGAAATCCCGGCGCCACCCCGGTGCTATAGAGTCCGTTTTGAATCAGGTTGTTGGTCGGCCGGTTCATGAGGTCGAAGGCCTGCGGATACCAGTTATACATGCCGTAGTCGCCGTAGAAGTTGACCGAGTAGTTGTCGGTGGGCTTCCATCCGGCTGTGAAGTAGAAGTTTTGCTGCTGGTTGTACATGTACTGGTAGTAGCTGCCCTGGTCCTGACCCATGTAGGAGAAGCGCCAGGCGAGCTTTCCCTCCTTGTCGACCGGACCGCCCAGATCCGCTCCCCAGAGGTATTGCTGATACATGCCGGTCGTGTCCCAGACCCGGCCCCGGAACTGATCGAAGTAGGGCTGCTTCGTGATGTAGTTCACACTTCCGCTCGACGCCTGGGTCGCCCCAAAGACCGCGTTGGCCGGGCCCTCCTGGATGTCCATGTTCTCCACCATGTTCCAACTAAAGGGAAACATTTGAACGGCATCGTCCTGCATGGTCATCTCGATGCCGTTGATGTAGGGATTGGCCTGCCGACCGCGGATCGTCACGGCATTACCCATCCCCCAATTGAACTGCGTGTAGGCGGTGGGGAGGATGGAGGAGATCGAAAGCGGATCCATAAATCCCTGATAGGGGGCTCCCGACGCCCGGAGCAGCGTCTGGTTGACCGGCGTGATCTGCCGCGGCGCATCCATCACGTTGATTGGCGTCCCGAATGTGGAGACCACCGGAGCCGTCGTGGGCAGGATGGGGGCGTTGGGCTCCCCCGAGGTCAGGTCGGGCGAGGTCCACTCCGACTCACCCGAGACGGTCACCTCCTGCATCTCGACCGCACCTCCGCTACTCTGGCTCTTTTTCTTCGTTTCGGGCTCGGTCTGCTGGACGATCCCCGTCCATCCCGATTGCTTCGCCTTTCCACTCCCACTGACGGGGGTCTGGTCATTCCCCTGGCCGTTCTCGGTGGTTTGGCCCGTCGCCGAGCCGCTCGCCGTCGGGACCGGGGTGGAATCGCTCTCGTCCGCGTGGACCGTCCCGATCAAGAGCGCCGATGCAATCAAAAACCCGGATAGCGGAAATCCTCGTCTCTTCCTCTTCCACTCACCTCGTTTCATTCCTCGTCCTCCTCCGATGCCTCCAGATACTGTCGCGACCTCGTCTTGCCGATGCGGATTTAGGAATGCGGTATCCGCCAGCCGATCTAAAAATCGCCCGAACCTCTATGCCATAAGTCCGGGCGGAAAGGTTGTGAAAATCCTGTGACATTTGTGTGACGAAATGGTGTTACTCTCCTTAAGTTATAACACGTTCGTGAGCAATGTGTAGAGCGCACTCGTCCCGTCGCTCGCCGGGCTTTTCACTGTAAAAATCGTCGGCCGCACGTAAAGGCAAGGAGCTTCGGGATCCCGCTCTTGTCCATTCGTAGGGGCGCAGCGCTACCCTTCCCGCGAGCCTTCGGAGGCGAGAGCTTTTGCCCTACTGGCCCTTTACGGAAGAAATCGGCCAGGGAGCGTCCTTCCCTTTCAAGCCTGTCCACAAGGCGCGATTGAATCGCTCCGGATCGAGCCGGTCTGCGTCCGAGAAATCCTGATCACCCAGGAGCCGCTCCCAAAAAGCGGCGTCGTGTCGGCCAGGGGCTCCGATCCGTTCCCGGCCGTCGACGGGAAGGTTAGTCCCGAGCAGGGCGTCGGGCACGACCGCCTGGTAGGTCCAACTTCGCTCCGCCAGATCAAAGAGGTCGGTCATGGGCTCGGCACCCTGGTCGTAAAAGGAGAGCGGGCCAAAGCCGAGAATCTCCTCGATCGTCTTCAGAACGCTCACGGTGGTATACCTCCGGCGGATGGTCACCCCCCGCTTGACGTAGGGGCCCGCCACAAGGGCGATGCTCCGATGGGCATCGACATGATCCGCGGCGTTCTGCGCATCATCCTCGACGACAAAGATGAGCGTGTCATCCTTGTAGCGGCTTCGAGCGATCTTCTCCACGAGAAGGCCGACCGCAAAGTCGTTATCCGCCATCTGCGCCTCGACCGTGTCCACCTTGTCCGCCGCCTCCCGGAAGGAGCCGAAATGGTCGTGGGGAAGCCGGATCAGCTCCAGGGCGGGGAGATTTCCCTTCCTCGCATACTCATCGAACTCGCGCTCCCACTCCTTGTACCGCCAGTAGTCGGCATACTTCATGTCGAAGCCCCGGTAGTAGAGGTCACTCACCTTGGCCAGCGTAGGATTGTCCGGGATGAACTGAATCGTCTTCTCGGCAAAGGGGTGCCGCGAAAGGGGAACGAAGAAAGGATTCTCCTTGGGGAGATGGTATCGGGTCAGATCGCCGAAGAAGCCATAGTTGCGGACGCTGATTCCCTGACGCAAGGCCGCATCCCAGAGGTAGCCCAACCCCACCTCTCCCTCGGGACCATCCGGAGCGGCGACACTCCGGGTTCCGGGGAGGAGATCGGGATCCTCGGGAAGTGCGGGATCCGCTCTCTTCCTCTCCTCCTGGCTCGCCAGGCCGACGGCGATGTTCCGGTTCTCCCCCTCGAAATCGTAGGTCGGCCCTCGGCCGGCGTAGTGGAGGGGAACCGTCTTCTCGGTAATGTCGGTGGCCCGGGCCTCCGTGCTCCAGTTCCAGCCATCTCCGCTCACCTCTCCGCTATCGAGGAAGTTGTCCAAGAGCACGAATTGTTCGGCCAGCCGGCGCTCATTCGGGCAGTAGGGAGCCAAGATGGCGAGGCTCGGATCCCCATCTCCCTTCTTCAAGTCGCCGAAGAGCTGGTCATAGCCGCGGTTTTCCTTGACGACATAGAGAATATGGCGGATGCGCCGGCGCAGCGTTCGTAGAACGGCTTCGTCGCCTCGGGCCGGGTCGAGCCTCTGGTTATTCCGCCAAACCCGCTCGGAGAGCTCCCGATAGAGCGCCGGATCGGGTCGCGGGAAGCTCTGCAGCTGCCCCAGCGCCTTCTGGAGGATATACTCGTTTTTTGACCTCCAACTCTGGAAGAAGTCGCGAGGCTCGGGAAGAGGGCGGGGGCAACCCTGGTCGTTTGGCCCCGCCACGCTCTTTCCCGTCGCCACGTAGAGCCAGCTCCCGCTCGGGTTGCTCGCAACCGCCGTCGGGTACCATCCGGTCGGGATCAGGGCGACCACCCTGCTCCTCGACTCCTTGCGCCCCTCCTCCGCCCGGCCTGCGATTCCCCGCGCCTCGGAACCAAGCTCGATCACCGAGAGGCCGTTCATCCCGCCATTGGTGACGTAGAGAAGCTTCTCCGATGGATCGAGGCAGAGGTTGTTGGGAGAGGCTCCCTTGCGCGGTTCTTCGGAATGGGCGGCGCGCGGCTCGGAAACGCAGGGGATCGATTCGATGAGCCGATCGGCCTCCGTGTCGATCACGGCAACCTGGTCCGAGTTGTCCTCGGTCGCGTAGGCTCGGCTCCGATCGCGGTTGACCACGATCCGGTTCGGCTGGCCCGGGAGGGCAATTCGGCCCAAAACGCGCATCTTCCCCGCTTTGATCCCGACGACCACGATCTCCCGATCCCGAAGGCTGGCGACATACGCCTTCTCCCTTCCCACCCAAGCGACATCGATCGGATACTCCCCGCCGGGGATTCCCCGCTCCTTGGGATCGATCTTCCCCGGTCGCAAGTCGAGCTCGGCAACCTTCTTCCCATCGGCGATTTGGATCAGGGTGACCGAGTCGTTGGCGTAGTTGGCGACGAGCAGGAGCTGCCCCTCCGGATCGACCCGCAGCCCGGCGGCCAGCGGCCGGGTTTCGATCCCATTCCCCCTCTCGTGCCCCAAGGGAAGCGGGGGACGGGGCGATGCCCAGCCGTCTCCAGTTTTTGCAAAAACGTAGACCTGATCCTCTCCCCCGCCTGAGACGTAGAACTCCTTCCCGTCTGGATTCCAATCGATGCCGCAAAAGGAGCTCGGGAGAGGAATGGCGGCCCTTTGCTCTGGAGGGCCTTGGGAGATGTCGAAGACGAAGACGTATTCGTGCGAGAGCTCGGGAATCGCCTTCCCATCGGGCCCGAATCGCTTGTTGTACCCTGAGCTGAGGACGAGCAACGTATCGCCCGCAGGGCTCCTCGCCATCGCAAAGGAGCCGGAGACCGGCAGCCTGGTCTCTCCGGAACCCACCGAGAGAGGGTCGAGGCGGAGATCCCGGATCGGGGAGAGATCGATCCGCACGCCGGTAGGAAGCAGAGCCTTCCTCAGGGTCTCTCGACTCTCCTTGGGCTCATCGGCCCAACCAGAGGGTGGCCAGGGCAAGCAACCGACCAGAGCAGCCATCAGCATCACGAGCCGCCGGAGGCTTTTTCCGGGCGGCCGTGGAACCATCCACCTGGCAGCGGCTGAATTGGGGCGACGCACGATTCGGAAGGGTCCCCGGGTCCCACTATTACCCGTGCCGACAGCCTATTTCAACTCCGGCAGGGAGGGATCCAGCCTGCGCGCATCAACTTGAAAGCGCTCCGCCTTTGCCAGATCCCCTTCTTTCCTGTAGGCGACCCCATTATTGAAGAGGCAGAGGGCGAGAAGCTTCTTCTGCACCGCGACCCCTCTTCCCCCGCCCGCTCCTGCCTGCGTATAGGTCGATCCCCCGCTGTAACCGGACGCCATCTGTCCTTGGCTCACCGCTGCCTTCCCAAGCCCAATCGCCCGGGAAAACATCTTGTGCGCATCGGCAAACTTTCCTTCCGCTGTATAGACGACGCCCAAGTTGTTGTAGGGCACCATGAGCCCGAAGGAGCTAAAGCCCGAGCGAGCGATCGAGGTGTGGAGGTCGCCTTCCGCTGCCACCTGCGCCTCGGCCGAATGGCCCGACTGCAGCAGCTCTTGCGCTCGCTTGCCCTCCCCGTTCGCGCCGAGGATCATTTGCGGAGCGACGGCAACGTTCCGTATCCCGGCCGCCTTGGGAGCGGGAGCCCCGAACGCCTCCGAGAAGACTCCCCCGAGAACGAGCACGCTAAGCCCTAGAGCGACCCGCGTGGCGCGAACCGCCGTTCGAATTGTCCAGTTCATGAGACCTCCCTTGCTAAAATTGATAGCTCAGCTGCCCTTGGATCCAGAACGGCATCGAGACCATGAGTTGATCGTAATTGTTGAACGAGGTCGCGTAGCCGCTCCCGCTGGTCATCCAGTTGTGCTGATCGGTGACGTTCCAGATCCAGAGCCTCCCTACCCAATGCTTATCGGGGCTCGTATAGCTCAGGCCCAAATTGAGCGTGTACTGCCAGGGAATGCGGGTGAGATAGTCGTAGGCGAGATACTGAGGGCTGGTTGCGTTGAAGGAGGCAAAAAAACCCAGGCCGCAATCGAGCGTATAGGTTGCCATGAAAGAAGTCTGGAAGTTGGGCCAGCCCACATAGGGATATGACCCCTGTGGGAAATAGCCGAAGTTGTCGAAGGGATACTTCGCCGGATTGTTCAACACGTAGTTGCTCGGATAGGGCTGGTCCATGCTCGGGCCCGTGGTGAGCGGGGAACCATAGTCGAAGCTCCCCAGGATATACGACGCATTGGCGACGAGCCAGAGATGGCGGTCCGGCTGATAGGCCACCTGCAGGGTTCCGCCCACGACATCGATCGGAACCGGCACCAGGAGCACCTTGTTGAAGGACTCCAATTCCTGGAACTCCTGGTCAAAGGCAGCGGTCAAGATGTTGAGCTTCCCATTGAGCAGGCTGAAGTTGACCCCCCCGCTGTAGAGCCGCTGATGGAGGTGAAGGTCGTAGTTGGAGGTCAAGGGAGAGACTCCGTAGAAGGCCCCTGTTTCGGCCAGGAAGGCCTGCTGGAAATCGAAGTAGACGGTTGTCCACTCGTTGGGCTTCCAGCGCGGGCTGAAGTCGAAGTTGGGAATGACGGTGGAAAAGTATTGTCCTCCTGGGTGGAGAGCTTCACCGAAGTCGTAGTAGGTGCCGGGGGTCCCCACCGGGTTCTGCGCCGTGGAGAGCAAGGCCAACGCGCTCGCTCCCATAAAGATCGAGAAGTGCTCGCCAAAGTCGATCTGATGCTGCCAGTAGGGCCGCAAGTACCAGGTTTCCGAATCGGTCGAGCTGAAGTTACCCGGGTTGAAGACCTGGCCGGATCTTCCGGGAATCGGCACGTCTTGATACAGGTACTTGCTGAACTGCGGTGTACCCGGGACGTTGTATTGAAAATAGGATGGATAGACGGCATTCGCCAATGGTCCCATGTTCCAGACGTTGAACACCTGCTCGAAATCGCCCTCGTAGACGATCATGTTGGCATAGTCGGCCTCGAATCCCGCGTTGACCGTGTGATGGATGCGGAACCCCTCTCCCTTCAGCGGAGGATTCTTCTGGTCGACCAGGCTTTCCTTCTCTCCTTTTTCGCCGCTCCCGCCGATCGGGGTGTCAAAATTCAGGATGAACGAGGTGTTGTTCTGCGCGACCCAGGATCCGGGAGTATAGATGTTATATGGCGTTAGATTCTGGTAGTTGTATGTGAACCATTCAAAGTTGCTATTATTTACGATTTGAAATCCATCATCCACATTGATCCTTTGGATGATCTGCGCCCGCTCGCTTTCGACGAAACCGCCTGATCCCGGGTTAAGCATGTTGGCGCGATACCCACCGATCGCCGAGAGCGGAACGTAGTGGAGCGTATTGTAATTCTGCGGCAGGACCGATACTCCGTAGTCGTACAACTCCGGACCGATATTGTAGTTCACCTTGTGATGATCGATATAAACCGGCGGGCCAAGATAGGTATTCGGCAGATATCCGGAGAGATACTGGTGATCCGAGATCAACGCCTGGGTCGGCCGGTTGATGCCGCCAATCTCGTTGTAGCCTTCCGTGTAGAAGGAATTGTTGAAGAAGATCTCGTAGTTGTCGTACGGCTTGAAGGAGAGCGCCCCGTAAAAGGCCTGGTTGTGCAGGTAGTCGTTTTCGTAATAGCTTCCGGAATAGTCCCCCAGGTAGCTGAACCGAAAGGCGAGCTTGTCGTTGATCGGCCCCCCCACGTCCACCTGCCAGAGGTTCTGATCGTACATGCCTTCCATGACGGTCGCCGTTCCATGGAACCCGTCCCAGTAGGGCCGCTTGGTCTGGACGTCGAGATAGCCGCCCGCCGCGCGGATCGAGAGCAAGCTCGGCATCGTTGGCCCCTGAACGATGTTGATCTGGTCAAAGTCATTCATGTTCATCGGTCCGCCCTCGTAGCCGGTACCGGGCAAAAAGGAGAGCATCCCGTTGATGTACTTGTTCGCTGGCATGCCCCGGATGTTGGGAACGGAGAATTCGCCAAAGGTCGTACCCATGAAGAGCCCGGGAGCCATGTACATCAGGGACATGACGTTTTGGGAAATGAAGGCCGATGACTGGATCTCCTGCTGGGTAATGACCTGGACGCTCCGCGGGGTGTCGACGACGTTGAGCGGCGTCCCGTAGACCGAGCCAACGTCGTAGTCTCCGGGAAGAACCGATTCGCTCGTGGCAGTCACGAGCGTTTCCGGCATCACGACCTTACCAGTTCCAGGATTGGCCAGAGCGGCCGAGGACGGAGAAGAGGAAGAAGACGCCGCAGGGTCAGCTCCGCCTTTGGTCCCGGAAGCGCTCGAAGCATCCGCCAGGAGAGGCTGAGTGCGCAGGAGATCCTCTAAGGGCTGCTGCGAGGCACCTCCGCCGAATACGCCACCCTTTCCCAACGCTTCTGCCTCAGCCCCGCTCTGGTCCCAGGATCCAGGGCCACCCGACAGGCTTCCGGCGGCTGGCGAGCTCTCGTCTCCGCTCACGAGAGGGGCCGGACCCACCGAGGGATCTTGCGCGCGGACGGTTCCGATCAGGAGCGCCGATGCCATCAAAAGCCCAGCCATCTGAGAATCTCGTCCCTTCCGGCTCCATTCCCTGGCTTTCATTCCTCCCCCTCAACAAAAGATCTCCTGATGTCGGCATGCCGCTTCGGATTGAGGAACGCCTCATCTGTCGGCGTCTCCAAAGGCTGCCGAAGGTTCTATGCCACAAATGCGGGGAGAACGGGTGTGACAATGCTGTTACATTTCGGTGACAGAATGATGTCAGAGTGATGGATGCGCAACGCATGATCAGCCAATGAGAAGAGCAGGCCTCCGCCATAGTCCTCCGGCCTTCTCACGGAGGAAGTGGTCGTCCCGGCACAAAGGCGAGGAGATGTGAGACCCTGTACAGACCCCCGCCGTGCGGTACGCCATTGCTCTTCATTGTGACAATGCTGTTACATTTCTGTGACAAAACGGTGTCACGGTGATGGCTGCGCAACGCAGGATCAGCCAATGAGAAGAACAGGCCTCTGCCATCGTCCTCCCGCCTTCTCACGGCAGACGTGGTCGTCCCGGCACAAAGGCGAGGAGATGTGAGACTCCGTACAGAATCCACCCGTTGGGTGCAGCATTGCCCTTCATTGTGACAATGCTGTTACATTTCTGTGACAAAACGGTGTCAGGGTGATGGCTGCGCAACGCAGGATCAGCCAATGAGAAGAGCAGGCCTCCGCCATCGTCCTCCGGCCTTCTCGCGGCGGAACGGATCGTTCCGGCACAAAGGCGAGGAGCTTCGAGGATCCCGCTCTCCTCCGTTCGAAGGGGCGCAGCGCTACCTTTCCCACGAGACACTGGCGAACCACCCCGTCTCTCCCTCCAAAAAGGGGCGCCGATGGCGGGACCGTGGCTGCCCCGAGCCCCTTCGGCCTCTCCGAGGAGCAGAAGCACCGACCGACCCTTCGGGCGGTATTCGGGGCAAGGGCACTTGGGTTTCTGAAGCACCATCGCTCCCCACTTCCCAAGGAACGGCGGGAAGCTGCGGACGAAGGCAAGCCCTACCCACTAAAACTTGAAAACGACATTCCCTTCGATCCAGAAGGGCCAGCCCGCGACGATCGAAGTCTCGTTGAACGTGCGGCCGCCCGCCGACCCGAGGCCGAACGGCAGCCAGTAGTTGTTATTGGTAACGTTGTAGATATAGACCCTTGCTTCCCACTTCGGCTGGGCGTAAAAGATCTGGGCGTTCACAATATACTGCGTCGGTATCTTGGCACTGCCGAAATAATCGAGGTATTGATCGCTCATCACGATCCCCTGCAACGTTCCCCCCAGACCAATATCCGAGGTGTAGGTGATCGTCGCACTCGCATACTGATCCGGGAAGCCGATCATGTTGTAGATTCCGGACGGGAGCCCGACATTCGTGTTGAGCGCATACATCTGCTGCAAGGCCATCGCCGTCGAATAGTCCTGGCGCATTTTGGGGCCGTGCGGGAGGAACGACCAGTTTTCGACGCCGTGCATGTCTATGTATCCGGCACGCAGCCACCAATGCTTATCCGGCTGGTAGGCGAGGTTCACCTCCCATCCGTTGATTGCCGCGGCGGTCGGCGGTTGGCCCAGGTTGGTGAGTGCCTGATCCTGGCTGAAGCCGGCAGCGGTGATGAAGAGCTTGTCATTGAGCAGGTTGAACTTCATACCGCCTTCGATCAACTGGTTTAACAGGCGAAACGAGGCGGACTGGAACGTTGGAGCCGCCGCACCCATCACAGCCACGTTGTTCACGTAGGACCAGTTGTAGTTGAAGTAGGTCATCATCCAATCGAAGGGCTTATAGGTCGGGCTGATGTTGATCAAGGGCGCCAAAGAGTCCTGGTCGAGCGACGCCGTCGTCAGGCCCACGATCTGTGGCATTCCCGGAGGCCCCTGAGGGGTTGTGAAATGCCAGAAGTATGCTGTAGCGCGAGCGCCGACATAGAGGGCGAATTTTTCGGTGATCTGCAGGTTGTGCTGCCAAAAGGGCGCAACGGCCCAATAGTGGCCGAAGGTCGTTCCCGCGCTTCCAATCAGTGGTTCGTAGTACCAGTTCGCCGGAGCGCCGGGAATATGCCAGAGCCCTCCATTAGGGGCATGTGGATTGTTGATGTGGCTGTCGAACTGCTTGGTTCCCGGGAGGTAGAAGAGCGCCGGGTTGGCAAGCGCCGGATTCGTTGGGTTAACCACGCTGAAGGCGTTGCCATAGTCCGGGATGGTCTCCGAGACATAGTCGTCGTGGTATTCGTAATGCCACTCTACGCCGGTGTCAACCGAGCTCTTCAGCAGGAGCTTGCCGAAGACATTCTCGAGCCCTTTTTCCTCCTTGGACTTTGGCTTATCGGGCTCGCTGGCGAGAGGATCGAAGGTCCACCGGACCTCCGTCCGGTTGTCGAACTCATAGTCGCCCGGAGTGTATACTGCCTCGTAGATCTGCGGTTCCAGGTACTCGGTCTTGGCATACCAGAGAAGCGAGTTATTCACGATCTGCAGATCGTCGTTGACTTGTACCGTCTGCACGAGTTGGGCAAACCCATTGTTGGCATGGGCGCCTCCGTATGGAGTCCAGATTGTCGCGCGCCGATTCACCGGCGTGAGAGGTCCCGCATAGGTGTTGTAGGAAGGGTTTGTTTTCGAGCCGGTTGCCGGCCCTCCGTTCGCGATGGTGTAGGGAAATCCGGGCACCACGCCGGTGCTGTAGAGTCCGTTTTGAATCAGGTTGTCGGTCGGCCGGTTCATCAAGTCGGCTTGCAATGGATAGAAGTCATACATGCCGTAGTCGCCGTAGAAGTTGGCCGAGTAGTTGTCGGTGGGCTTCCATCCCACCGTGAAGTAGAAGTTCTGCTGCTGGTTGTACATGTACTGGTAGTAGCTGCCCTGGTCCTGACCCATGTACGAGAAGCGCCAGGCGAGCTTGCCCTCCTTGTCGACCGGACCGCCCATATCCGCTCCCCAGAGGTATTGCTGATACATGCCGGTCGTGTCCCAGACCCGGCCCCGGAACTTGTCGAAGTAGGGCTGCTTGGTAATGTAGTTCACACTTCCAGTTGATGCCTGGGTCGCGCCGAAAACCGCGTTGGCCGGGCCCTCCTGGATGTCCATGTTCTCTACCATGTTCCAACTCCAGGGCATCCTCTGCATGCCATCGTTCTGCAGGGTCATCTCGATGCCATTGATGTAGGGAAGGGCCTGGCGACCGCGGATCGACACGGCGCTGCCCATGCCTCCGTCCATCTCCGAGTAGGCCGTGGGAAGGATGGAGGAAATCGAGAGCGGATCCATATATCCCTGGTAGACGGCTCCCGACGCCCTGAGCAGCGTCTGGTTGACCGGCGTGATCTGCCGTGGCGCATCCATCACGTTGATTGGCGTCCCGAACGTGGACACCACCGGAGCCGCCGTGGGAAGGATGGGGGCGTCGGGCTCCCCCGAGGTCAGTTCTGGAGAGATCCACTCGGTCTCTCCCGAGACGGTCACCTCCTCCATCTTGACCGCACCGCCGCTACTCTGACTCTTTTTCTTCGTTTCGGGCTCGGTCTGCTGGACGATCCCCGTCCATCCTGATTGCTTCGCCTTTCCACTCCCACTGACAGGCGTCTGGTCACTCCCCTGGCCATTATCCGTCGTTTCGCCCGTCGTCGACCCGCTCGCCGTCGGGGCCGGGATGGAATTGCTCTCGTCCGCGCGGACGGTTCCGATCAGGAGCGCCGATGCCATCAAAAGCCCAGCCAGCTGAAAATCTCGTCCCTTCCGCCTCCATACCCCGGCTTTCATTCCTCCCCCTCCTCAAAAGATCTCCTGATGTCGCCATGCCGCTTCGGATTGAGGAACGCCTCATCTGTCGGCATCTCCAAAGGCTGCCGAAGGTTCTATGCCACAAATGCGGGGAGAACGGTTGTGACAATGCTGTTACATTTCTGTAACAGAACGATGTCAGAGTGATGGCTGCGCAACGCAGGATCAGCCAATGAGAAGAACAGGCCTCTGCCATCGTCCTCCCGCCTTCTCACGGCAGACGTGGTCGTCCCGGCACAAAGGCGAGGAGATGTGAGACTCCGTACAGAATCCACCCGTTGGGTGCAGCATTGCCCTTCATTGTGACAATGCTGTTACATTTCTGTAACAGAACGATGTCAGAGTGATGGCTGCGCAACGCAGGATCAGCCAATGAGAAGAACAGGCCTCTGCCATCGTCCTCCCGCCTTCTCATGGCGGAACGGATCGTTCCGCCACAAAGGCGAGGAGCTTCGAAGACCCCTCTCTGCTTCAGGATGGGATGCAGGGGGTCCTGCCCATGAGCCGTGGGCGGGAAAGAGCCATGGCCGCTCGCCCCTGCGGCGGAGGGCGGCCAGGGAACTCCAATCCCTACCCTGTCGCTGACCGGAAGGTCGGTCCCAAGGGGAGCGGCCGAAAGCCCTGGATCTCCTCGGTCGTCTTCTGAACGCCTCCGGCGCTGAATCTCCACCTCTTGGTCATCCGCTGCTTGACCGAGGGATCCGCCATTGCCCGCTCCTGCGGCCTACTGCACTTGCAGCAGGGAAGGATCCGGCTTGCGCGCATCGGCTTGAAAGCGCTCCGCCTTCGCCAGATCCCTCCTCGTCCCGTAAGCAATGCGATTGTGCAACGGGCAGAGGGTTTGAGCCGTTGAAAAAACGGTTGCCAAGAGTTACTCGATGCACTCCGCCAGCTCGGCTTCAACCTCGTCCAAGCCCTGGCGACGGCTTAGCGGATCGAGGAGCGAATAGACGCAGGGGACGACGAAGAGGGTGAAGAAGGTCGACACGACGATCCCGCTGATCACGACGATCGCCAGTGGCTTCCGCACCTCGGCTCCGGGGCCGACGCCCAATGCGGCAGGCAATGCCGCCGCGATGGTCGCGAAGGAGGTCATCAAGATGGGCCGGAGCCGGATGGCCGCCGCATCGAGAAGGGCCTCGGGAAGCGGGAGCCGCTCCTCGAAGCGCTTCTTGTTGAAAAACTCAACCAGGAGGATCGAGTTCTTCATGGCGAGACCTACGAGGAGAATGATGCCGATCCCGCTGTAGATGTTGAGCGACATCCCGGTGAGGTAGAGGCCCTGAAAGGCACCGACCAGGGAAAAGGGAATCGCCACCAGCACCACCAGCGGATAGAGGAAGCTGTTGAACTGAGCGCCCAGGAGCATGTACGCCAGGAGGATTCCCAGGGCGAAGGTCACCGGGAAGGAAGCAAAGGTCTCTTTCGCGGTCTGGCTGCTCCCGGTCGGCTCGACGCTGTAGCCCGGAGGAAGCTCCTTCTGGCAGATTGCCAAGGCGGTATCCAGCGCCTTCGCCTGGGAAACCTCGGGCTTCACGTTCGCGAAGAGGGTAATCGCCCGCCTCCGGTTTTCCCGAGTGATGTCGAGCAGCTTCGGCACCACGCGCAATTCCGCAATGTCCTTGAGCCGGATCATCTCCCCACCGTAGCCCGACCAGAGGGGAAGGTTGGCCACATCCTCCGGCTCCCGCCAC
The DNA here is from genome assembly GCF_017310545.1 of Methylacidimicrobium sp. B4. Taxonomy (NCBI): domain Bacteria; kingdom Pseudomonadati; phylum Verrucomicrobiota; genus Methylacidimicrobium; species Methylacidimicrobium sp. B4. Next base: position 2,125,962 of record NZ_CP066203.1, on the reverse strand, counting down.
TGGCCGGGCTCGAGCCGAATGCGCACGTCGTAGCGGCGGTTGTCTTCCCGGTTGGTATATTGCCCTTGGCGCATCCCTCCGATTGCAGTCCCGATCACATCGGCGAGCGTCTGCATGCTGATGTTCGATTCCGCGGCTTTTTGCCGATCGGGGATCACCTCGAGCTCGGGCATTCCCGTCCGGTAGTCGGTATCCAGGTCGGTGTAATAGCCCGTCGCCTCCATCTGATGGAGGATGGTCTCCGCCCGTGCCTGAAGCACGGCGTAGTCCGAGCCGCGCAGCGAGAGCTCGATATTGGTCCCGCGCTTGCTGCTGAAGGCGCTCTGACTGATATCGATCACCTTGATGTGGAGATCGCCGTATACGGGCTTCTTGAACTCCTTTCTCCATGTGCGGATGATCTCCTGAAGTCGCTCTTTCCTCTCCTTCCGCGGCTGGAGCGTCACGAAGATCGCTCCGCGGTTCACCTCGCCCCCGGAATAGCCGCCCACCGTCGTGAAGAAGTGAGCGACCGGCGGCTGGCTCTTGAGATAGGCTTCCAGCTTCTGGACCCGATTGCTCGTATACTCCAGCGAGCTCCCCACCGGCGTTTCGATCCGGAGCAGGGCCATGCCGAGATCCTCCGACGGAGCGAGCTCGCGGTGCAGCAGGGGGAAGACGCGAAGGGAGAGAAAGAAGAGCGCGAAGGAGGCGAGGACGACGAGCCACCGGCGACGGAGGGCGAAGCCAAGAAAGCCTCGATAGACCCTCCCCATCTTCTGATAGACACCTTCGAGCCAGTTTTCGACCGGTCCGGGCCCACGTGCCCCGCTCACGAACTCGGCACAGCGCATCGGAGCGAGCGTGAGCGCCTCCAGGAGGGAGATGAGCACCGCGCAGGAGATCACCGCACCGAACTGGAAGAGGAACTTGCCCACGACTCCTCCCAGGAAGGCGATCGGGGCAAAGACCGAAACGATCGTCAAGGTGGCAGCGGAGGCTGCGAAGAAGATCTCGCGGGTTCCGTCGAGGGCGGAGCGCTCCGGGCTCTTACCGAGCCGGTGGTGGCGGGTGATATTCTCCAGGACCATGATCGAATCGTCGATCACGATGCCGACCGCCATCGAGAGTGCTAGAAGCGTAAAGAAATTGAGGGTAAAGCCCATCGCCCGGCAGAAGATGAAGCTCCCGAGAATCGAGATCGGGATCGAGAAGAGCACGTTCACCGTGGTCCGAAAGGAGCCCAGAAAGGCGAGGCAGACGAGGGTGGTCACGCCAATGGAAAAGAGAAGGGTGAAGGCGGTCTCCCGGATCGCCTCGGCCGTGAAGACCGCAGAGTCGTAACGGGTACCGATCGTCATTCCGGACGGCAGGTCGGGCTTGATCTCCGCCATGATCCGCTTGGCCGAGTTGGCCACTTCGATCTCGTTGTACCCGCGCAGCTTTTGCAGACCCAAGCCGACGGAGGGAACTCCGTCGCTCCGCGCGAAGCGGCGCGGATCCATGAGACCGTCCTCAGGCCGCGCAACCTGCGCCAGCGGGGTGAACGAGTCGGCCGGGCCCCGCACATTGCTGAGCGTGTTCGTCGCATAGCTGGTCGTCCCCGCAGCCCCCGCCATTCCGCCCTGGGCGGAGGCAATGCCGGTCAAGGGCGGAAGGTTCGCCCCCCCCGACCCTCCTCGATGGTTGAGTGCTAACCCCCCCATCTCCTCCGGCGACCGCACCTCGCCCATCACCCGGACGTTGATCTCGTTGTTCGCACCTTCCAGGTAGCCGGAAGCGGTCTCCTGGTATTCGGCCCGGAAGAGGTTGAGGACGTCGTTGGGAGCGACCTGATATTGCGCCAGCTTGTTCCGATCAAGCCAGACGCGAAAGCTCCGATCCGTCCACCCGCCGAGCTGGATGTCGCCGACCCCCTGTACCAAGGAAAACTTGTCGCGAACGCGCGTATCCACATAGCGGATGATGTCCTTCAACGGCCGATCCCAGGTGACCGCAAGCCAGAGGATCGGGGAGTCGTTCTGATTGACCTTGAAGATCACGGGGGGATCCACGTTGTAGGGGAGCTGCACCGACCGGATCCTGGAATTGGTCTCCTGCAGGGCCGCGTCGATATCCCGGTCCAAGCGAAAATCGAGCTGAATCCGCGCGACACCCTGCATGATCGTGCTCGTGACGTCCCGGATCCCCTGCACCGACATGAGCACCTCTTCCAACGGGTCGACGACCTCGGCTTCCATGACCTCGGGAGAGGCGCCGGGCCACTGGGCGACGACGGTCAAGACCGGGTAGGTCACATCCGGAAGCCGGCTGATCCCGAGGGAAAAGAGGCAGAGAATGCCGAAAAAGACCAGGGATGCCATGAGCATCCATGCGGCAACCGGTCGACGGATCGCAAGCTCGGGCACGTTCATGGAATGCCGTCCGGGCTCTGCGGGGCCTCCGCAGGCTCCCAGACCACCCGAGCCGGCCTCTCCCGGTCCGGAGAAGGAGGCCGCCGCGGTGGTCGTTCCAGGCGGGCCAGCACGCGATAGGCCGCCGGGACCACGAAGAGCGTAAAGAAGGTGGAAACGCTCACCCCTCCCAGGATCGTGATCGCCATGGGGATCCGGCTCTCGGAGCCCGGTCCGATCGCCAGAGCCGGTGGGAGGGCTGCCGCCAGCGTCGCGACGGAGGTCATCAGAATCGGACGGAGGCGGATCGGCCCCGCTTCCAGGAGCGCTTCCCGAACCGGAAGGCCGTCACGCTGCCGCTTCTGGTTCGCAAATTCGACGAGCAGGATCGAGTTCTTCTTTGCGATGCCCATCAGCAGGACCAGGCCGATCATGCTGTAGAGATTGATCGACTGGTGCGTGAGAGAGAGCGCGAGCAGCGCCCCGCTCAAGCTAAAGGGGAGTGCCAGCAAGACGGTCAAGGGATGGATGAAGCTGTTGAACTGAGAAGCGAGCACCATGTAGGCGATCACGATCCCCACCCAGAGAGCGAACTCGAGGCTGCCGAAGGTCTCCTCGAAGGCGGCGGCCCCGCCGCTCCAGTAGACCCGGTAGCCGCGGAGGACCTCCTTGTTGGCGATCTTCCGCGCTTCGGCCAGAGCCGCTGCCTGCGACTTCCCGGGAGCGACGTTGGCAAAGACCGTGATCGCCCTCTCCCGCATCCGTCGTCCGAGCGTCTGATAGGTCGGGACGGTCTCGAAATGAGCCACCGAGGTGATCGGCATATACTCGTTCGAGTTGGTCCGGACAAAGAGCTTCTGGATATCCTCGGGCTTCACGCGCTCTCCCCCCTCCAGGCGGACCCGGATGTCGTAGCGCCGATCTCCGTTGGTGAACTGGCTCTGGGCCACGCCTCCGATCGCGACGGCCACTGTGTTGGCGATGTTTTGAATCGGCATGGCACAGGCGTTGGCGGCGAAGCGGTCGGGGAAGACGCGCACCTCCGGCATTCCGTCCCGGAAATCGGAATCAAGATCGACGAAGTCGCCCGATTTTCGCATCTGGTCGGTGATCTTGGCGACCTGCTCCCGGAGCACCTTGTAGTCGCGCCCGCGCACCGAGAACTCGATCGGGAACCCGCGCCCCGTGGTGAATCCCCGGATCGAGAGATCCTGGAGGGCCACCTTGAGGCCCCCGAGCTTGGTGAGCTCCGTCCGCAGCCGATCCCCGATCTCTTGCTGGGTCAGCTTTCGCTCTCCCTTGGGCTTGAGCGTCACATAGACTGTGCCCACGTTGACCTGGGCATCGATCAGGTTGCCATCGCTCGCCCCCGTGCGTTGAATGAATCCGCCGACCTCTCCAAAGGCCCGCTCCACCTCCGGGTGGGTCGCGATGATCGCCTCGCACTCTTCTAGCTTCTTTTGCGTGTAATGGATCGAGGAGCCGACCGGCGTCTGGATGCGCACGAGGAACGAGGATTCGTCTTGCGCGGGGATCAGCTCCTTGGGAAGCAGCGCAAGGAAGCGCAGGGAGAGGGCGAAGAGGGCCGCCGCCGCCAGCAGGATGAGCCAGGAGTGATCGACGCAGATGCGCAGGAAGAACCGGTAGATCCGCGAAAGCCCGTGAAAGATCTGGTCCATGAGCCACGCAAGCCTCCGGCGATGGCTCGGATCCTCGAGCAGCTGCGAGCAGCGCATCGGAGTCAGGGTAATCGCCTCGAGGAGGGAGAGCGCGACGGCGGCGGTGATGGTGACCCCGAATTGATAGAAGTATTTCCCGACGATCCCGCGCATGAAGGCGACCGGCAGGAAGATGGCCACGATCGCCACCGTGGCGGCGACGGCCGCGAAGGTAATTTCCCGGGCACCGATCTGGGCGGCGCGCACCCTGCCCTGGCCCATTTCCCTGTGGCGGACGATGTTCTCCAGGACCATGATCGCGTCGTCGACGATGATGCCGATCGCCAGGGAGAGGCCGAGAAGGGTGAAGAAGTTGAGGGTGAAGCCCAGAAAGTAGAGGATGATGAAGGTCCCGAGCACCGAGGTGGGAATCGAGAGGAGGACATTGAGGGTAGAGCTCCATGTCCCCAAGAAAAGATAGCAGACGAAGGCCGTCACCAGGGCCGACAGGAGCAGGGTAAAGAGGGTCTCCTGGATCGCCTCCTCGATATGGTGCGTCCGGTCATAGGCGACCCTGACCTCGAATCCCGGCGGCAGATGACGCTTGACTTCCTCGAGCTTCTGCTTGACCGCCCGCGCGACCGCCACCGAATTAGCCCCCGGTTGCTTCTTGATGCCGAGTCCCACGACCGGATGGCCGCCAGTGACGGCGATCCGCCGAATATCATCGAGCCCATCCTCCACCCGCCCGATATCCTTGATGTGAATGGGGGACCGATAGACGAGCTCGGTTCCTCGTCTCTTGATCTGGATGTCGCCTACCGCTTCCGGGGTCAGCCCTTCCCCCATCGCCCGGACGTTCATCTCCCGCCGGGAGTTTTCGAGGTAGCCGGCCGCAACCTCCACCTGCTCCTGCTGCAGTGCCGTCTGCACGTCGAGCAGGGTGAGCTGGAGCGGCTTGAGCTTCTCGTTGTCGACCCAGACCCGCAGGTTGCGGACGTTGTAGCCGGCCAGCACGATCTCCCCGACCCCGGGGACGATCTGGAACTCATCGTGCAGGACCAGATCGACGTAGGTCACCAGGTCATGCAGCGTCTTGTCCTTCCCCGATACCGAAAGGATCAGGATCGGCTGCTCTTCCGGATTGTCCTTGGTGAGGATCGGCTGCGCGACGGGCTGGACGGTCTGCGTCGCCGCCTGCGTCGTCGTATCGTAGGGGAGCTTGACCGAGCTGACCTTCGATTGGACCTCGGTCAGGGCCGCGTCGATCGGTCGCCCGAGGTCGAACTCGAGGATGATCGACGCCTGTCCCTGCTCGATGAAGGAAGTGATGTTCCGCAGCCCCTGGGCGGAGATCACGGCTTCCTCGATGGGATCGACGATCGCCGTCTCCATGATTTCGGGTGCTGCGCCCGCCCACTGGAGGTTGATCGTCAATACGGGGAAGTCGATCTCCGGGAGATCGCTCACTCCGAGCCGGCCGAGGGAGATCGCCCCGAAGATGAGGAGTCCGGCCATGAGCATCCACGCGAAGACAGGCCGACGAATGGAGAGATCGGAGAGAGTCATCTGGATATCCCATCCCTTGCAGTCAGTGGCCCGATGCCTCTTCCCGGGGAGGATCTGTCTCGCGATGCCACAGCCGCGTGCCTGTGGATCTCAAAGGATGGAACCGCCCAAGCGAGCGGATGTCGCGGAGGATCGGGGCGCCTGCCTACGACCGACGGATGCCCGCTACAGGCCGCCGGAAAAGGCTCCGGTCTCCATCGCCTCGTTCGGAATGAAAGAAGGCACGACCTTCTGTCGCGGTATTCTCCCATGTTGACCCACCGCTCCTTCGGGAGCCGCCGGAACCGGCAGTCGAGGAGGGCCCGGAATGACGATGATCGGCGCGTCCTGGCGCTGCTGGAAATACCCTCCTCCCTCCGGGTAGGTCTTCCATAGGGCCATCCCCGCCGGAGCGCCTTCGGAGGAGACAGGGGCCCGGCTTGCCGCCCGCACGCCTGGGGAGGACAAAGCGAGGCATGAGCAGAAGACGGCAAAGAGGATCGAAAGGGGAAGGAAGCATCGTTTGGCCGGCATGAAACCAGTCTAACCCGTTCCTTCCCCGAGGGAAAGGAGGGAAAACGAGGCACCCGCCACCCGGATGGCTTCGCTCAACGGCTTTCCCTGAGGAACGACAAGGTCTTGCGCAAGCTTTCCCGAGCGCGAAAGAGCAGGGCGCGGGTCGCGCTCAGCGAGAGCCCGAGGACCCGTCCGATCTCCTCGTAGGAGAGATCGTCGTAGCTCTTTAAGACCACCGCGAGCCGCTGCTTCGGAGGCAGGGAGGCGATGGCGCGCTCGACCAGCTCAAGCCGCTCCTTGTCCTCGAGCAGATCCGCGGGAGAGCGGGGAGAGGCGGAGGGAGCCCCCTCCCATGGATCCTCGCCGGTAAAAACGAGTGCGGAGGAGGAGCAACGGCGCAGCTCGTTCAGGACAAGCCGCCGCAAGATCGTGAAGAGCCAGGTGCGGAACTTCGCGGTCGGTCGATACCGCGTGGCCGCCCAATAGACGCGCAGGAAGACCTTTTGCGTGATCTCTTCTGCGACGAAGCGGTCTTGCAGCATCTTGACCGCGGCGCCGAAAACGGCAAGCTCATGGCGCTCGATGAGCCTTCGGAAGGCCTCATCGTCGCCCTTGGCGATCTTCGCCATGAGCGCAATGTCTTCGGATTCTTCCTCCACCACGTTTTTGCTTCCGGCCTTTTTTGCTCCGCGGGAGGCAGATATCACGCCCATGTTCCGGGCGTCGTGATTCCTCCCGATCATTCCCTGTCGCAAGAAGGGAAAGATCGCCTATTGCGGAGCCGACACCGGCATTACCGGCGGTACGCCAGGGCCGGAGGGTGAGCTTGTCTGGAGCATATCATGAAGCGGAAGTCCCGTGCGATTCCAGTTTCCTTCGGCCAGTCCCGCCTGAACGAAGAGATTCACCAGTTGATACCGGGCGTTCATCTCGTTCTGATGAAGCGACAGCCTGGCCTGCTGGTAGGTATTGAGGGCCACCAGCACATCGAGGAGCTGCGCCACCCCCCGCTGAAAGTCGTGCCGCTGGGCGGCGAAGTAGAGCGCCGCAACCTCGACCTGCTCCCGGTACTGGAGCACCTGCCCTACCGCCGCGTTGAACAGGGCGAAGGCGATCCGGAGGCTCTGATCGGCCGTGCGCTTCAAATTCTCTACCTGGAGCTCGGCCGAGTGAACGAGCGCCCGCTCCTGGCGGACATACCCGGTATAGAGCCCGCCCGTAAAGAGCGGCATCGTCGTCACGATATTGGTGTTCCAGACGACCGGCGAATCGGGCTGGTGGCTCAAGAAGTAGGTGCCGGTGAGGGCCGTGCGAGGGCCGAACTCGCCGATGGCGACCGCCAGCGTCGCTTTCTGGGAGCGCAGGAGCTGCACCTGGGCCAGGATGTCCGGTCGGCTCCCCACATGCGCCAGGTAGTCTTCCAGGGTTTGCGGTCCGGGAAACGCTTGGCTCTCCTTGAGGTCGATCCTCTCCGGACCGATCCCCAGGTAGTAGTTGAGCACCGCCTTGTACTGGTTCATCAACCCGACGTAACCTTCGCGCGCAGCGACCGCAGCCGCCAGGTTCGCCTGCCCTTGAAAGACGTCAGCGGGACGAGACCGGCCCACCTTGAATCGATACTGGAGCTCGTTGACGAGGTCGCGCAAAATGGCGATCTGATCTTCGAGGATCCTGACGCTGCCTTCGTAATTGAGCTCCTGATAAAACCCCTGCGCGACGTTCAAGTAGAGGTTCTGGTAGTCCCACGCCATCGTGTAGGTCTGCGCCGAAGCGGTCGCCCGGGCCGCGGCCACCCGGTTCTGCTGACGCATGCTATCGAAGAGGAGCCAGGTCGAGTTGATCGAGTTGAAGGAGAAGTAGCCGCCCGATTGTCCCACGGCAACCCCACCAACGACCGGAATGACCCCCGTGGTGTTCTGAAAGCTCTGCTCGTTCTGCCAGGAAAATTGTGGTGCGAAGGCCGACTGGGCCTGGGCCACCACCGCCTGCTGGGCGCGGACGGTCTGATCATCGATCTTCAGCTGATCCCAGCGGATCGCCGCCAGCCGGTAGCATTCTGACAGGTCGATCGCCTTGGGATCCTCCCGTTTTGCGGCAATGGGAGAGACGGCTTGCAGCAGCATGTCAAAGGAAGGCATGTTCGAAACGGCGGGGCGGCCGGGCTCCGGCTGCGCCTGAGCCGGGAGCGCACGAAGGGGCCAGCCCGGTCGCTCGTGTTCCGCCTTCTCCTGCGATTGCGCCAAGACCGGCCAGGGAAGCAGGCTGAGCAGGCAGAGGGCTCCGACGCCAAGCGCCTGCTTCTCGCGCTTCTGTTTCGCCCCTCTCCAGAGGCCGATGCTTCCTCCCCCGCTTGCGTTCATGATCCACTACGGTAGGGAAGCCTTGAGCGCCGGCGGGTTGCCTGGACCCACGGGCGGGCCGGTGCGAAGGATGTTCTGCACGGGAAGGCCCGTGGCCTCGATGTTGGTCGGGGTCAGGCCCGCCTGGACGAAGAGGTTCACCAATTGATACCGGGCGTTCATCTCGTTCTGATGCAGGGAGAGGCGCGACTGCTGATAGGTGTTCAGGGCCACGAGGACATCGAGGAGCTGGGCGACCCCGCGCTGGAAGTCGTCTCGCTGCGCCGCATAGTAGAGTGCCGAGACCTCGACCTGCTCGCGATACTGGAGGACCTGCTCCACCGCTGCGTTGAACAGAGCAAAGGCGATCCGAAGGTTCTGGTCGGCGGTCCGCTTCAAATTCTCCACCTGGAGCTCGGCGACATGGACGAGCGCCCGCTCCTCCCGGACGGTGGACGTGAGGAGTCCCCCGGTAAAAAGCGGCATCGTCGCCACGATGTTGACCGTCCAGAGCACCGGTGAATCCGGCTGATGGCTCAAGAAGTAGCTCCCCGATAGCCCCGCCCGTGGGCCAAAGTTCCCAATGGCAACCGCGAGCGCCGCCTTCTGCGCCCGCAGGAGCTGAAGCTGCGCGAGAACGTCCGGACGGCTTCCCACGTGGACCAGGTAGTCTTCCAAGGCCTGCGACCCGGGAAAGGGCTGCGTCTCCTTGAGGTCGATCTTCTCCAGGCCAATGCCCAGGTAGTAGTTGAGGGTCGCCTTGTACTGATTCATCAAGCCGATATATCCCTCCCGCTGGGCGACCGCCGCGGCGAGATTCGCTTGGGCCTGGAAGACATCGGCGGGTCGGGACCTTCCGATCTTGAGCCGATATTCGAGCTCGGTCACGAGGCCCTGCAGAGCGGCGATCTGATCTTCGAGGATAGAGACGCTCCCCTCATAGTTGAGCTCCTGATAGAACGCCTGGGCGACATTGAGGTAGAGCATCTGGTAGTCCCGCTGCAGCGTGTAGGATTGGGCGGCCGCATCCGCCCGAGCCGCGGCCACCCGGTTCTGCTGCCTCAGGCTATCGAAGAGAAGCCAGGTCGTGTTGATCCCGTTGAAGGAGAAGTAGCCCTGGGAGGTTCCCACGGCCACTCCGCTGACCGTGGGAATGACCCCCGTCGTGTTCTGGAAGCTTTGAAAATTTTCCCAGGAAAACTGCGGGAAGAACGCCGATAGGGTTTGCGTCACTACCGCCTGCTGCGCGCGCAGGGTCTGGTAGTCGATCTTGAGCTGGTCCCAGCGGACCGCCGCCATCTGGTAGCAGGCGGCCAGGTCGAGCGCCTTCGGATCCGACCGTTTGGCGGCGATCGGAGAAACCGCCTCCAGCAGCGTCTCGAGCGGAGGGGCGTTGCCGGGCGCGGGACGCCCTTGGACGGGCTGCTGATAGGGCGGGAGCGCTTGAGCCGGGTGAGCCAACCGCGCCTTTTCCATACCAGGTTCCGTCTGCGCGAAGGCGGGTCCAGCAGCGAGAATCGGGCCAAGGAGCATCCCGGCAAGCGCCGCAATGCCACGGTGCGACCCTGAGCAATGCGTCCTCTTCCTCTTCACGCTGTATAGGCTGCCGGGAGGCATTTCCCTCGCTACACTCGCTTCCCAAAGCAAGGCGGCCAACGGATTGAACCGGGGCGCCTCCAAATTGTCTCGCCCCGGCGGCACTATTCTCTCGATGCGCCAGATCGGTCAATGCAAGCGGAATCGTTCCACCGAGGGATCGGACGCGGAGAGTGTGCCGCGGCGCATCCGGGCACCGCGCCACACGAGCCATCCTATCCGATCGCTTCGCCCTGAGGGGAGAGCTCCTTTGCCAGGTCTGGGAAGAGCCGCTGCAACGCCTCCCGGTACTTGGCTTGCGTCTGCGTCACGATCGGCTCCGGCAACTCGGGAGCGGGCGGCCGTTTGTCCCAGGCAAGGGAGTCGAGGTAGTCTCGAACGAACTGCTTGTCGAAGCTGGGCTGCGCCCCGCCAGGTCGATAGTCCGACCGAGGCCAGAACCGCGAGCTGTCAGGGGTCAGCACCTCGTCGATCAGGAGAAGCTCCTCTCCCCATATCCCGAACTCGAATTTCGTGTCCGCCACGAGGATCCCCCGCTCCGCCGCGTAGTCCCTTCCTGCGCCGTAGAGCCCCAAGGAGAGCGAGGAGACCCGGGCATAGAGCTCCGCTCCGATCCGCCTTTCCGCTTCGGATGGCGTCAGCGGCAGGTCATGACCGACCTCCGCCTTGGTCGTCGGGGTGAAGAGCGCCTCCGGAAGCGGATCCCCCTCGCGCAGTCCCGGAGGAAGCGGCTGACCCGCCACCCTTCCCGTGCTCCGATACTCCTTCCAGGCGGAGCCCGCCAGGTAGCCGCGCACCACGCACTCGATAGGGAGCGGGCGGCAGGGCTTGGCTCGGGTAAGCCGTCCCGTCCATTCCGGAAAAGGAACCTCCGGCGGGAGGTCGTAGCCCAAGACGTGATGGGGACAGAGCGGCGCCAAGAGAGCAAACCAGCCACGGCTCACCTGCGTGAGAATCTTCCCCTTGCCGGGAATCGGCGTGGGCAGGATGCAGTCGAATGCCGAGATCCGGTCCGAGGCCACGAGCCAAAGCTCGTCCCGCCAGGAATAGAGATCCCGGACCTTGCCTCGGTGGATGAGCCGGAGCCCCGACCGGGCAAGCTCGCTTTCGTTCCGCACGGTCCCTGTTTACTCCCGCCGCTTCCCTTCCGTAAAGAGCAGGCGTCGCAGAGAAGAAGGCGCGCAGCCTTGCCAACCTTCCCGGCAACCCGCTAGGATCCTGCGCAAGAGCCGGTTAGCGGTCCCACAACTCCGTGGTGCGCCGTTCCTTGCCGCGTATGGAGCTCACCCGCATCCAGATTCGTGGGAAGTTTTTCTTCGAAGAGGGGAAGAAGTTTCCCGTCCAGGGGGTGACCTATGGGCCGTTCGCTTCTCGTTCGAGCGACGGAACCCCTTTTCCCGAGGAGGTGGCGATTCGGGACGATTTCTCGCGCATCCGGGAATGCGGCTGCAACCTGCTCCGGGTCTACCACCTTCCTCCGCTCGACCTGCTCGATTCCGCGCTCGACCACGAGTTGCGCGTCTTGATCACGATCCCCTGGGTTGAGCGCACCCTTTTTTGGAAGGATTGGCGCATTCTGCGCAGAATCCGCGAGCATGTCCGAAGATCGGTGCGAGAGAGAGCGGGACACCCGGCAATCTTCGCCTACCTGGTCGACAACGAGATGCCTCCCGATCTGGTCCGGTGGGCCGGAGCCGGGCGGATCGAGCGCCATCTCGATTTCTTGACGGAGATCGTACGGGAAGAGGATCCCGGAGCTCTCGTCAGCTATGCGAATTATCCCCCGACCGAATACCTCCGCCCCCCCTCGGTCGATTTCGTCGCCTTCAACCTGTATCTTCACCGGCCTGCGGACCTGAGCGCCTATTTGGCCCGCCTCCAGAATCTTTCGGGTGAGAAGCCTCTGCTGGTCACCGAGTTCGGCATGGACACCCTGCGCCATACAGAATCCGAGCAGGCCGAGCTCCTCGCCGCCCACGTCGAAATGGTTTTCCACTCGGGCTTGGCCGGAACCGTCCTCTTCTCCTGGACCGATGAATGGTTCACGGGAGGCTTGGAAATCACGGATTGGGCGTTCGGATTGGTGCGGAAGGATCGAAGCCCGAAGCCAAGCTTCCATCGGGTGCAGGCTCTCTTTCGCTCCTGGAAAGAGCCCCTCTTTCGGCGCTTCCCCCTCCCGCACGCTCCGAAGGTTTCCGTCGTGGTCTGCAACTTCAACGGCGAGAAATTCCTCGGCGACTGCCTTCGTTCCCTGCACCGGCTGCACTACCCCGATTTCGAGATCATCGTCGTCGACGACGGCTCGACCGACGGCTCCCGGGAGCTGCTCGCGAGCTTCGAGGGAATCCGGGTCCTCTGCCAGGAGAATCTCGGCTTGGCGATCGCGCGAAATCGAGGCATCGAAGCGGCGGAAGGAGAGATCATCGCCTTCACCGATGCCGACTGCATCGCCGACCAGGATTGGCTCTATTTTCTGGCCCGCGCCGTCCAATCGGACGATCTGGCGGGTGTGGGGGGACCAAACCTCGCTCCTCCGCCGACCACGGCGCTCCAAGCCTCCCTCGCGGCGGCACCCGGTGCCCCGACCCATGTCCTGCTGACCGATCGACTGGCGGAGCATCTCCCCGGCTGCAACATGGCCTTTCGGCGATCGGCTCTGGAAGCGGTGGGAGGATTCCTTCCCGAATTTCGCGTCGCCGGAGATGATGTCGACCTCTGCTGGAGGCTCCTCGATCGCGGGGAGCGTCTCGGCTTTGCCCCCGGCGCGCTCGTCTGGCACCACCGGCGATCGACCGTCTGGGCCTACCTGCGGCAGCAGGCCGGCTACGGGAAGGCCGAAGCCCTCCTGCGCTTCCGCCATCTTGGTCGCTTCCGCGCGGACGGGGCCGCGTTCTGGAAAGGGCAGATCTATTCGCCGGGGGCTCCGCACCCCTCCCTTGTTCCCCCGCGGGTCTTCCATGGCCCCTTCGCCAGCGGCCTCTTCCAGTGCCTCTACTCCCGCGCGGAGGTTTCTTGGGCCGCCGTTTTCTCCAGCGTCGAATGGCTGATCCTCGGACTTTTCGCGCTCCCGTTCTGCCTTGGCTGGCCCGCCCTCCTCGCTCCGATGCTCCTGCTTTCGGCCAGCCTGATCCCGGCAGCGATCTACGGGCTCCGGGGAGAGATTGCCCGTCCCTTCGCCACGCGCGCCAATCGGCTCCTTCTTTTCGCCTTGGCTTACTTGCAGCCGCTCGCCCGCGGCATTTCCCGACAACTGGCCTGGCTTCGCGGGAAGCCGGTTCCGCCGGCCTCGCCATCCTCGGGACCGCCACCCCCGATCCGTACGACCTTCTCCGGAGAGGGAGTCGCCCTCTGGAGCGAAACCGGCATCGAGCGCATGGACCTGCTGACTCAGATCCAGTCCGTCCTGACGGAGAAGGGCTATGCCTACGCCCTCGACGCCGGCTGGAGCAGCTGGGATCTCCACGTCTTCGCGGGGCCGTGGTGGCACGTGCAACTGCGGACGCTGACCGAGATCTACCCGCAACGGAGAAGAGTGATTCGGGTGGCCACCCTGCTGCGCCCGAGCCCTCTCGCCGTGCTGAGTGGGATGGGTGGCAGCCTCGTCCTGGCTGCCGCCGTTGCCGCCTTCGGCCGGTCCGCCCTGCTTTTGCTTGCGGGGGCGGCCCCGGTGTTCATCCTCTGGGCTCGGGAAGGGCTCCGGCTTCGGCGCGGGCTCGCGGAGATCGTGGCCATCGCGGGCCAGCTCCTGGACCTGCACCCGGTCCCCTGGCGGCCCTTCGGCTCACGGTCCGACTCCTCCTTCATCCCCCCCCGGCCCAGGGACGGTAACGCATGACTCCGAATTCGACCGTCCGAGGCTCGGTTCCATCAGGACCTGCAACACGCGGCATGCCGCAAGACGAACGGAAAGGAGGCTTCTTGAGCTACCGCGGCTGCCTCCCCTACTTTTCCGGAGTCGCCGCCGCCTCCCTGCTCGCTTCCTTCCTGCTTCTCCTCACCGTGGCGGCAAGCCTGCTACGCCCTTGGCCCGTGCAGTGGCTCATCGACCACGCCCTCCTTTCGCACCCCGGGACAAGCCACTTCCTGGGCTGGACGCTTTCGTTGCCGGAAACCGCACTCGGTGCCGCCGTGGCTCTCGTCGGGTTTTCCCTGTTGCACGGAGGCCTCAACCTCTGGGCCAACTCGCTCCTGTATCACTGTGGATTGCGGGCTTTGGCCCTCCTGCGCACCGACCTTTTCGGGTATTTGCAGAACCTTCCCCTCCCCTATCACCGGAGCCGCATCCAAGCCGACTTGGCGTACCGGGTTGCCTATGACGCGCAGGCGATTCAGACGCTCTTCCAAAGGGGTCTTGGTACGGTCCTGGGGTCGAGTGCCACGCTGATCGGCGCCGCCATCGTCCTTTTTCGGATGAATCCTCTCTTGGCAGCGTGCGCTCTCGGCATCCTTCCGTTCCTCTGGTTTGTGATTGGCCATTTTGCGGAGAGGATCCGCCGGCAAAGCGGAGAGCTCCAAGACAGGGAGAGCCGGGTGCTTGCCCAGGCAGTCGAGGGTCTGGCGAACATTCAGCTGCTTCAAGCCTACGGCAGCGAGGAGAGCACCCTCTCGACCTTCCGCCGTCATGTGGAGGAGAGCCGCCAGACCAACCTCCGATTCCTCTGGACCAACAGCCTCTCCTCCTTGGCAGCCACCGGGATCACCGCCTTCGGAGCCGCCCTGGTACTCTTCGTGGGCGCGCTGCAAGTCGCCCAGGGGCGCCTGACCGTGGGCGAACTGTGGGTCTTTTTCAGCTACCTCGCCCTGCTCTACCAACCGCTCGAGCAGTTGTCGTACACCGCATGGGCTCTCGAGGATGCCGCAGCGCGCCTGTCCCGCGTCTTCGAGGTCCTGCAAACAGACGACACGATCCCCGACCTGGCTGGGGCGACCGATCTGCCGCGCCCTCGCGGAGAAATCGCCTTCGATCATGTCCAATTTTCCTATGAAGGGCGCCGGCCGGTTCTCCAGGACCTCTCCTTCCACCTCGCACCGGGCCAGCGCGTTGCCATCGTGGGTCCGACCGGCAGCGGAAAGAGCACGCTTCTGGCTCTGATTCCGCGCTTCTTCGAGCCTTCCGCTGGAACGATCCGGATCGATGGAACAGACATCCGGATGGTGAAGAAGCGATCCCTGCGCGCGAATCTGGGGATCGTCCTCCAGGATACGGTACTCTTCCCCGGGACCATCCTGGAAAACATCGCCTTGGGGCGGCCCGCCGCTTCGTTCGAGGAAATCAAGAAGGCGGCGCAAGGCGCGCAAGCCGATGAGTTCATCGAGCAGCTGCCGCAGAAGTACCAGACGCTGGTCGGCGAGCATGGACAGACCTTGAGTGGCGGGCAACGACAACGGATCGGGATCGCCCGCGCCTTCTTGCGGCAGGCCCCGATTCTCCTGCTTGACGAACCGACCGGCTCCCTCGACCCCGCGGTCGAGGCGGAAATCCTCAAGAGCCTGCATCTGCTCTCCGCCCACCGGACAACCTTGCTGGTCACCCACCGGCTTCGCCTAGCCAGGGAGATGGATTGGATCTACGTGCTGGACGAAGGGCGATTTTCCGAGTCGGGCCGGCATGACGACCTCCTGGCTCGAGGAGGTCTCTACTGCCAGCTCTGGGAAGCGCAAGACACGAGCGGGGAAGCAGGCACAATCGCTTCTGCCTAACTTGCCGCCTGCCGTTCCTTCGCGAACCTCGCCGCAACCGTGCCCATCCGGCTCACGTCATATCCGGGAAGCGCGGCGAACTCGGCCTGCATGCGCGCCTCGCAGAGGAGATCGAGCAACAGGGCGACCATGGGATGATCGACTTGATCCATGGGAACGATCCAATCAAACTCACTGGCTCCCAGGGGAATGAACTCCACGTTCTCCGCCTGCGCGCAAGCGCGGTTGGTCCAGGAGGCATCCGCCACCCCGAAAGCCACGGCGCGCGCGGCCGCCACCGGGTTGCGGGCCGATTTCTCATATCCCGGAATCGCACTTCCGGGAATCCCCCGCTTGCGGAGCAGGTCGTCCAGAAGAGCCCGGCTCCCGGATCCGGCGTCCCGATTGAGGAACCGCAAGCCGGGATGAGCCAGGTCCTCCACCGAGCGAATGCCCAGCGGGTTCCCTCGCGCCACAGCCAGTCCTTCCTCCCACTGCGCGAAGCGAATCAAGATTCCGCCGAATCCCTGCAAGGCTTCCCGGGCGAGCACCCGGTTGTTGCGCAGCTCCCCTCCGGGAAGATGGCAGCCCGCCAGATGCGCCTGCCCGGCGCCAAGCGCGGCCGCCGCCGTTTCGCTGGCGCAGGAGATCCAGCGGAGTCGATCCCGGCTCACGGTGGCGATTTTCTCGACGAGAAGGCCGATGCCCGGGTCGCAGCCAAGGAACAGGGCGCTTCTCTGAATGGCGGTGGAGGAGGAGAGAAGAGTCCACTGGCCCCCCCGATCTCCCCCTGGGAGGAGCGCGTCCGCTGCCACGAAGGTGCCGGAGCCCTCTTCGAGCCGCTCCACCGGGTAAGGGATCAGACGGCCACGCACATCCGCCAAGACCACGCGCCTGCCGCCTTCCACCTGGGGAAACGGACCCGGCGAAAAAGGAAGATCGATCCCCTCCCAGCAGGGAAAGAGTTCCTCCACCCGGCTTCCGAGCGTCCGGGCAAGCCGGATCGCAACCAAGGTATTCGGCACGTAGCGGCCCGTTTCGATCGAATGAAGAGCCTGCCGAGTGATCCCGACCCGGCCGGCCACTTCTTTTTGCGAAAGACCTTTTTCGAGTCGTTTTTGGCGGACCGGCTTCTCGAAAGACGGCAGCCCCCCTTCCCTCCCTGCGTCTCGCCACCGATTGCTTCCCATACTCAATCCGCCGCGCTCCCCTCTCTGGCACGATCCCCCATCTCTGCAAGCAAGGTCCAAACCGGCTTTCCGTCCTTCGAAAATCATTCCCTCGCCAGGCCCGGCTCCCTCTTCCTCCGCCGGAACGCAGGAATATCGAGATTTTCGCCTTTGTGCAGGGTAGCTGCGGTTTTCGCAAAGGGGGTGCCGTCCTGGGAGGCAGGGACAAGCCGCCCCTCCGGTTCCGCCAAGACGCGCCGGATCGGAGCTCGCTCCGGCTCCGGGGCCGGCTCCCGCTCATCCCGCTCCGGGTACACCGCCTTCGGATGCCGGGAAGCGTCTCGTCCCACGAGAAGCAAGATCCGGCTTTCTGTCGAGCGAGCCGCGGTTCGACGGAGAACGTCGAGGTGTGCTCGCTTCGGGAGAAATTTTTGCAGGCGGTTGGCGAGCTCCTCCTCCCCGCCAGAAACCTCGTCGTGTGCCTCAATGGAAGCCAGGCAACGATCGGCCTTCTCGGCCGCTTGCCGGAATCCGCTCGCCTCCAGGAATCCCAGCAGGGAGAGGTCGAGCCGCGGTCCGGCTCCGGCGAAAAGCTGGCAATCCTCGATCGCCCCGGCGACGGTAAATGGAGAAGTCTCCGCCCTGCCTCCCCAATGGGCAGGGGAAACGACCCCGCGAGCCATCCCCGACCAGACATCGACCCATTGGGCGAGCGCACTCTGGAATTCGCGCAACCTTCGCCGCACCGCGGTGACGTCCGGGGTGGGCTCTTCTGAGGGCGTCGGTGGTGGAAAAAGGAAGAGGGAAGCCTCGGCCGGGAGCGCGTCACGGGTCGCCTGCGCCGCTGCCTGTCGCTCCTCCGTCTCGAAAGGAAAGGGGAGGATCGCAAAAACCGTAGTCGAGATCTCCCGCTCCACGGCTTTCAGGGCGAGGGCTTCCGTGACCGTGGCGCCGGTTGCTCCGGCAAGCCCGGTCACGATCAACAAGCGGGAACAGTCCTTGAGCAGCGCTTCGAGCCTCTGATTTTCCTGCCCCACCATCCGCCAAGCAAGATCGCGGCCGCCGAAGCAGCCGAGCCCGCTCGCGAGGTCGGGGGCAAGGAGGAGCTTTTCCAACGCGAGCGACCCCTCGACCGCGGAAGCCTCCCCGTCGCAGGCAAGGCTCCCCGTCGGGCCATCCGAGAGCAGGATCCACTCGTCGACCACATCGATCCCCACCGCCCCCGCTCCCACGATGCGCGCGCTCATCCTCTCTCCTCGATCGTTTTCAGGGGTCCATCAATGAGTTTCCGGCTCTCTCACGCGGAGGTCTCCCACAAGAATCGACACGGAGCCCCATCTAAAAGAACCGGATCCCTGAAAGGAATCGACGTAGCGACCGACCCATACGGTCCCATCGACCGCCCCCGCTCTCCTGCATTTCCACGATCCGCGCATAGCGTAGCAGACCCAGCACGGTCGTCCAATCCTCCCTCCCCTCGCAGGAGACCTCTCCGCCGAAGGCGAGTGGCTTTGCGGCCTCCACGGGCCGGTCGAAGATCCTTGTCGCCAATTTCTGGATGCCGTCGAGCCGGGATCCTCCGCCCGTCAAGAAGATCGTTCCCGAGAAGCCCTCCCAGAACGGCTGATCTTCCAAGTCTTCCCGAATGATCTCGAAGATCTCCGCCTGCCGCGCCTGAAGCACTTCCGCGATCAAGGACATCGGGGCGAATCGCTGCTCGTAGGGTCCCTCGGCCGTCAGGCCGACACGGCGATACGCCACTTCTTCCCGCAAATCCACCGTGCCATGAGCCTTCTTGAGCTCCTCGGCTCGGGGAAACGGAATCTTCAGGGCGACCGCGAGATCGTTGGTCAGGTGGTCCCCTCCTACCCCGAGCGTTCCCGAATGGGCGACAAACCCATTCCGGTAGACGATGTAATCGGTGATTCCCGCTCCGCAGTTGATGACGACCGATCCGAAGCTCTTCTGCTCCGGGGTCAGGAGCGCCTGGGCGGTCGCGTAGCTCGACAGGGCATACCCCTTCACCCGAAGCGAGAGCTCCTTCACGCAGTGAACCGTAGTCTGGAGACGCGTTGCGATCCCGGAAACCAGGTGATAGTCCGCCATGAGGCGGCGGGAGAAGAGGCCGACGGGATTCGCCGTCGCTGTTCCGTCGTCCAGGATGTAGGTCTGCAGAAGATAATGGAGCAAGATCTGCCCCTGCGGCAGGACTTGCTGCCGCACCAGCTCGCGCAGCTCGCGCAAATGGCCCTCCTCGATCATCCCCCCTTCCTGCCCCAAATCGAGGGCAAGGCGGCTTTGGAAGGAGCGAATATGAGCGCCCGAGATCGCCAGGTAGACCTCTCCGATCGAGACGTCCATTTTTGCCTCCGCGTCCAGGATCGCCTGGTGGATCGCTTTCTGCGTCATCTCGAAGTCGGTGATCTCGCACTTCCGAATATGCGTCGAAGGGCTCTCGGACACTCCGAGGAGAATCAGGGATCCTTGGCCATTGAGCTCCGCGACGGCCGCCTTGATCTTGCTGGTTCCCGCCTCCAGCCCGACGAGGACCGACCGAGATTTGTGGCCGAACATCGAAGCTCTCCTAATACTCGAAAATCACCGGAACATTCTGCTCCGGCGTCAGATCGACGGAAGCCACCTTGCGACCGCGGCTCTGCGAAAAAACATAAATCTTTTGCAGCCTCTTCATCTGTCTCTCCAGATGGTCCAGACGCAAGACGATGCCCACCCCATCTCGGGTGACAACCCTCAGGCAGAGATGACCCGAGACGTCGAGGCTCGCCGGATCCAGGAGATTGCGCAAGGAAGGGGTCCCTTGCAACAGGCGGAGCAGGTGCAGCGCCGCCCGACATTCCGGTGTATGCAACCGATTCCCGATCTCCAGATCATCGGACGGCACGCCTTCGAGCTCGGGGAGAAGGGCAACGACCTCACCCCTGCGCGCTACGAAGACCACCCCTTGGAAATCGACGCACAAGCTCTGGCCGGAAAATCGCTTGGCCTTGGTCCAGACTTTTGCGAGCGGGACCCGCTCCTCAATGGTAATCTCAATGCGATTGGGAAGCTCCCGGCGAACCGACGCTCGCTGCACATAGGGGAGCGACGAAACGGCCTTGTAGACTTCCGGCAGCGAGATGCTCAGCAGGTTTTGACCCAGGCGCAGCCCGGAAGCGGCCAGGATCTCCTTGCGAGGAAGGCGTTCGGTGCCCTCGAGCACGACTTCCTGCAAGGCAAAGCGCGAGTCTGTCGACAAAAACGGGAGCGCCAATCGGGTTCCCACGTAGTAACCCCCGCCGGCGATGCTGACCAGGCCTGCCAGGATCAGCACAAGCGAGGCGATGCGCCGCAGGAAGAGTCGCCTTCGCTGCTGCGCTCCCGCCTTCGTCTGCAGGACGCTCCGGGTCGAGGGCCTTCTCCGGTTGGGCTTGCGGAAGTGGTTCATCTCGATTGACGGTTCCGTTCGATCCACGAAAGCTGGAGGACCTCTTCGCAGAGCTGCGGAAAGTCGATTCCGGCCGCCTGGGCCGCTTTCGGGAAGAGGCTGGTCTCCGTCATTCCGGGAATCGTGTTCACCTCCAGAACCCAGGGATTCCCGGCTCCGTCCAGAAGCACATCCACCCTCCCGTAGACCGAGCAACCGAGCGATCGATAGGCAGCGCGGGCGATTGCGGCGACCGATTGGGCCGCGTCGGACGGGAGAGGGGCCGGACAGAGATATTCGCTAGCCCCGGATGTGTACTTGTTGCGGTAATCGTAAAAGCCCGCCTTGGGCCGGATCTCGACGATCGGCAGGACGTTTTCCCCCAGGATGCCCACTGTGAGCTCTCGTCCCTCGATATAGGCTTCCGCCACCACGAGATGATCTTCGGCCGTCGCCCGCGCGAGGGCTTCCGGATAGTCCTTCTCCTCGAAAACCCGGCTGACCCCGATGCTCGACCCCTGCCGCGCCGGCTTGATCACGAAAGGAAGGGCAAGCGGGAGCTCGACCGATGAGCGCGCCAGGGTCCAATCCGGAGTGGGAACGCCGGCTTTTCGGAAGATTTCCTTGCTCCACGACTTATCGAAGGCCCGCTCGCTCGCGTCGGCACCGCTGCCCGTGAACGGGAGCCCCCGTCGCAGGAGCAGCCTCTGGACCTGTCCGTCCTCCCCGAAGGTTCCATGCAAGCAGAGAAAGACGATGTCGGTGCCTTCCGGAAGGAGGACGTCCCCATCCCGCGGATCGATCTCCTCGACCGGGTAGCCCAATTGCCGCAAAGCGGCCGTCACGGCCTCTCCCGTTCGCAAGGAAACTTCCCTTTCGTGCGAAGGACCCCCTTCCAGTATCGCCACCCGAAGCTCCTGGTTCACCACTCCTCCTCTCCGACGATGACAAGGTCGGGAACCAGCTCGACACCATTCCCTTCCCGCAAGCGCTTTCGAATTTCCTCCACGAGGGCGAGCACATCCGCGGTCCTCGCTCCCTCCCGCAACCAAATCCGGTTCGGAACCAACGGCTCGCTCCAAGCCCCTCCGATCTCGATCGGATCCGGGCCCAATCCCTTCCAAAGCTGGCGAATCCCCTCTCCCCCCGGATCCCGGAAGACTCGGTCGAGCCAGCGGTCGCTCATCCCGAAAGCCGCATCCCTCCCGGAGTCCGAAAGCGGCGCCCAAGGAGCTTCCCCCTTCCGGAAAGGAATGGGCCGCAGCTTCATGCCGACAATGATGCCGAGCGGGCCCCAGGCTCCGTCTTCCGGCCAGGCATCGCTTTCCCCTCGACAAAGGGTCCGCCACTCTCCCTTTCGATCGACCAGAACCACCTCCTCGAGGCGATCGAGGAGGCGCTGCTTCAGCGCGCACGCCCCACGGGCCAGCAAAGCGCCGATCGTGCCAGTGGCGTCCGCGAGAAAGGAAAATCCCTCTACTCCTTGGCGAGCGGTTTCGGTGGCGACTTGACCCAGGAGAGCCCCGCCACCGACCGTGACCCGTCCCGGTCCCGAGTCGGCGATCACTTGGCAGAAGGCAGGATGGCGCAGGCTCACGCAGAGGCCGCGCACCCCTCCATCGCCAATCAAGCAGCCCGCACCGCTGCCGATGACCGTGAGGGGTAGCCTCTGGCGATCGGCAAGCTCAACTGCGCGACAGAGGTCTTCCCGGCTTGCCGGCTCACACCAGAGTTCTGCAGGCCCTCCCAAACCGGAGGCCGTATGAGCGCCCAGGCTTTCCGAGAGGGAGAGCAGAGCCGATGGCGAAAGGGATCGCCGCAGCTCCTCGTAAAGGGAGCATTGCGTAGCGAGCGCTCGAGCCACCCGGTGCACATCGCCGGCTCCCAGCGCCAGGAAGAGGTCGCCCGGGCGGAGGCTCGCGGCCGCTACCTTCTTGGCCTCCGAGACGCTGCGGGCCGAGAGCGCCTGCACTGCGCTGCCCTCGGCGATCATTCGCGCCAGCCGCTCCGAGCTTACCCCTTCGATCGGCGGCTCACCCGCGCCATAGATATCCGTTACCAGGACCAGATCCGCCCCTCGAAAGGCCGTCGCGAATTCCCGTTTTAGCCCATGCGCCCGGGAATAGCGATGGGGCTGAAAAAGGGCCACCACCCGCTGCCGGCCTGCCCCCCGGGCGGCAGCAAGCGTGGCGCGAATCTCCGTGGGATGATGCGCGTAGTCATCGACAACCAGAAAAGAAGGGCCGGCGAAGAGCACCTCGAAGCGCCGCTTGACGCCCCGGAAGCCCGCCATGGCCAGAGCAATATCGGCAAAAGGAAGCCCGAGCTCCAGGCTCAGGGCGATTCCGGCCAGAGCGTTCTGGACATTTTGCCTTCCCGGGAGCGGCACGCGGACCTCGCCGAGCGGCTCTCCGCCGACGACCAGGAGAAACGTGCTCTCGAAGGGCCCTAGCTCGACCCGCTCGGCGCGGTACCGACCCTCGGAGCCCAGGCCGTAGCTCACCGCATTCCTTCGCCGGGCGCAAAGCGCCGAAGCATGCCGATCATCCGAGCAATAGACGATCTTGCCCACGCAGCGGTCGAGGAAGGCCGCAAAGACATTGAGGATGGCTTCCATGCCCGGATAAAAATCCAGATGCTCCTCCTCCACGTTCAACAGCACGGCATGCGAGGGCTCAAAGGAAGCGAGCGTGCCGTCGCTCTCGTCGCCCTCGACGACCATATAGTCCCCTCGGCCCCAATCCGAGCTCGCGCCCAGAACAGGCGCATCGCCTCCGACGTAGTAGGAGGGCTCCCATCCGCTCCGGCGCAGGATGTGGGCGAGGAGGGCCGTCGTCGTCGTCTTTCCGTGCATTCCCGCAATGACGATGGACTTCTTCGCCCGGCAAAGCTCCTGGAGCAGATCGGCTCTTCGCGCGGTCGGAATCCCCCGGGCGGCGGCAACCCGGCGCTCGGGGTTGTCCTCCCGAACGGCCGACGAATAGACCAGAAGCTCGACCCCATCGGGAAGATCACCGTCGTGACCGAAGGAGAAGTGCAGTCCCAGCCCCTCGAGATCCGCGACGGCGGGAGTCCTGCGCCGATCCGATCCGGAGACATGATGTCCCTGAAGCAGCAGGAGGCGGGCGAGCGGCCCCACCCCGGAGCCCGCCACGCCGACAAGATGAATTCGGGCCGGCCGGCTCAGGCAGCCGGTCCAGGAACCCGTCACTGTTGCATGCATTGCTCCACCTCCTCCGCGACCATCCTGGCCGCGTCCGGTCGCGCCAAGCCCGCCGCCGCGGCGCCCATCGCTCGCCGCCTCCTCTCGTCGCTCAAGATCTCCCCGAGCGCCTGGGCCAACGTCTCTCCGGACAAAGCGGCCTGATCGTAGGCCAAACTCGCTCCCGCCGCCACGAAAGCTTTCGCGTTGATGCGTTGATGATCGTCGGCGGCGAAGGGAAAGGGGACAAGGATGGTCGGCAGGCCATAGAAGGCGACTTCCGCCAGGGTTGCGGCTCCGGAGCGAGCCACCGCGACATCCGCCAGGCTGTAAAAGAGATCCATTCGATGGGAGAAGCCCTCGACGAGCGCGGGAATCCGCTGTGCCCGGTAGGCCGACAAGCAAGCCTCGCGCTCCGCCGGACCGGAAAGATGGAGAATCTGGACCGGGTTCACGGCCTGGGCCAAGGCGGGTGCCGCTTCTCGCAAGAGACGATTCAAGGCCCGCGCGCCCTGGCTCCCCCCCAGGACAAGAATGGTCGAGCAATTGGACGCAAGCCCGAGCGCCTCCGCCGCCTCGCCCCGTGGAACCCTCTGGAGCCTCGCGCGAAGCGGAGTTCCCGTCACGACCGAGGGGACTCCCGGCAAACGCTCCTGACAGCCCTCGAAACCGAGGAGGAGCCGGTCGACCTTGCGACAAAAGAGGCGGGTGACCAGGCCGGGGACGGCGTTCGATTCGTGAAGCAAGGTCGGGATGCGCTGCCCCCTGGCGATCAGAATGGGGACTGCGCTCAAAAAGCCCCCCATCCCGAGAACCGCCTCCGGGGCCAACCGGCGGAAGAGAGCCCGGCAGTTCCACCAGCTGAGCGCGAGCTTCCCAAAAAATGCCGGCGTTCTCGCCGAAAGGGCTCCGGGCCATCCCATGGTCGGAAGGGTTTCCCAAGGGAAGTCACCCTCTCCCTCCAAGGCAGTCCGGTCGATTCGCTTTTCGGAAAGAAGCAGGCAAATCTCCTTGCCCCGTCGCCGCAATTCTTCGGCGACGGCAAGGCCCGGCAAGAGGTGCCCGCCCGTGCCGCCACAGGCGATGACGACGCGTTGCTTGCTCATAGTCGGACGCTGCGCTGCGCGCCTTGGGACTCCACCGAAAAGGCCGATCCTTTCCCTCCCTGCCGATGGATGTTGAGAAGGGTGCCCAGCGCCATCAGGCAAAAGAGGATATTCGAGCCGCCATAGCTGATGAAGGGTAAAGGGAGGCCTTTGTTCGGCAGGAGGCCCGTAACGACTCCCAGGTTCGCGATTGCCTGGACGGCGATCAGCGTGACCAGCCCCATGCCAAGCAAGAGGCCTTCGCCGTCGGGAGCGAAAAGCGCGATCCACCCCCCACAGAGGGCAAGCACAAGGTAGGCCAGCACCACGCCCAGCGTTACCCAAAGTCCGAGCTCTTCCCCAAGAATCGGAAAGATGAAATCGGTCGTGGCTTCCGGGAGATAATACATCTTCTGCCGGCTGTTCCCCAACCCAAGGCCCGTGACCCCTCCGGAGCCGAGAGCCACGAGCGCCTGCCAGACCTGATAGGCCTTGCCCTGCTTATCGCTATCCATGTTCCAGAAGGCGAGCAATCGAGCCCTCCGCTCAGGAATGCTCAAAGCCACTCCGAGAATCACGCCTGCGGCCGTCAGGCAGCCCGGTCCAATGAGCCAGAGCGGCATCCCCCCAATTACCAGAACTACCATGGCCAGGGCGAGGTAAAGAGCCGCACTTCCCAGATCGCGGGCAAGGAGCAGCAGCCCGGCGAATGCCACCGTCACGGCCAGGACCGCCGCGTAGCGCCGCCATCTCTCCCCTGGCCGGCGAACCGGCTTGCCTAACTGTGCCGCGGCGAAGAGGCAGAGGAACCATTTGATGAGCTCCGAGGGTTGCAAGGTCAAAGGACCAAGGGAGATCCAGCGGGAGGATCCGTGCACGGTATGGCCAACTCCGGGAAGAAAGCAGAGCACGAGGAGAAAGAGCCCGACGCCGAGCAGCGCCCAGGAATGCTTCAAGAACCAATGATAGTCGATGCGCGTCAGGAGCGCACCCGCACCGATCCCCATCCCGATCCAGCAGAGCTGCCTCTCGACCAGGGGAAGGAGCGAGGTATCCCTCTCGCCCACGAAGCGACCGGCCGCACTGTACAGGGCGATCAAGCCGAGTCCCATGAGCGCGAAGGCAACGAGGATCAGCGCGTATCCGACCCAGCGGTGAAGCTTTCTTTCCCTCACCCCCTTATCCTTTCGTCCCCCTTCCCGTCCCTTATCCGCCCGCAGCTTCGCCGCTGCGGCGAGCACGGCTCGCCTTCGCCGCAGGGATCCGAAGCTCCTGTCCGATGTGGAGCTTGCTGGCGAGAGTCAGCCGGTTGAGGGTCATCAGATCGTCGAGCCCGACGTGGAAGCGGCGAGCGATCCGCCAGAGGGTATCGCC